>NZ_JBGAHM010000012.1:0-18434 GCF_044226135.1 Methylocella sp.
GGGCCGGCGCGCGGCTTTGGCGGCGGCGCGGCCTCGCCGCCGACCGTCCCCGGCTCCGGACCCGAAGGCGGGTTCGGCCGCGGAAATTTCGGCGGCCCGGGCGGCGGGCCCGGGGGGTTTGGCGGCGGCGGCGGGCGATGAGCCCATCGGCCCCCGGCCGCAACACGGAGACATTTCGATGGCCCATGTTCACGAGCCGCTGAAGCTCGCGATTCTGGACGATTATCAGAACGTCGCGCTTGCGATGGCGGACTGGAGCCGGCTCAAGGGGCGCGCCGAAGTCACGGTCTTCGCCGACCCTCTCGACGATCAGGACGCGCTCGCCGAACGCCTCGCGCCGTTCGACGCGCTCTGCGTCATGCGCGAGCGCACCCCCCTGCCCGCGCCGCTGCTCAACCGGTTGCCGCGGCTGAAACTGATCGTCAGCACCGGGCGCCGCAACGCCTCGATCGACCTCGCGGCGGCGGCCGCGCGCGGCGTGACCGTGGCGCCCACGGGCTATTCCTCGACGTCGACGGTCGAACTGACGTTCGGGCTCATTCTCGCCTCCTGCCGCTTCATCGCGGCCGAAAACGCGCGGCTGCGCACGGGCCTCTGGCAGGGGTTTGTCGGGACGACGCTGAAAGGCCGGACGCTCGGCGTGCTCGGCCTCGGCAACATCGGGCGCGAGGTCGCGCGGCTCGGGCGCGCCTTCGGCATGGAGGTTCTGGCCTGGAGCCAGAATCTGACGCCGGAGCGCGCCGAGGCCGCCGGGGCGAGGCTTGTCTCAAGGGACGAGCTTTTCGCCTCGGCCGACGTTCTGACCATCCATCTCGTGCTGAGCGGGCGCACGCGCGGCCTCGTTGGCGCGGCCGAGCTCGCGGGCATGAAGAAGACCGCGCGGCTCGTCAACACGGCGCGCGGGCCGATCGTCGACGAGGCCGCGCTGGTCGAGGCGTTACGCCACGGCCGGATCGCCGGCGCGGCGATCGACGTGTTCGACCGCGAGCCCCTGCCGCACGACCATCCGTTCCGCAGCCTGCCCAATGTGCTGGCGACGCCTCATGTCGGCTATGTGGCCGAAGACGTCTATCGCATCTTTTATGGCGACGCGGTCGAGGCGACGCTCGCCTTTCTCGACGGGCGCCCCCTTCCCCATCCGGCGCTCACGCCAAAAGAATGACGCCTTCGTCAGGCTGAAGCGCGAGCTGCGCCCCGACCTTTTCGCCGGCCCGCGCAAGCGTTGTCGAGAGCGCGATTTCAAGCGCCTCGCCGGCGGGCGGGGTCCAGAGCTTCGGCGCGGCGGAGAGGTTGAGGGCGACAAGCCGGCGCTCGTCCGCAAACGCCCGCTCATAGGCGAGCACGCCGGCCGGCGCGTCGAGCCTGCGCCATGAGCCGAGCGTGAGGCAACGGCTCGCCTTGCGCAGGGCCAGCAGCGCGCGCGTCAGGCTGAGCATGGAGCAGGGGTCGCGCGCCTGCGTCGCGACATTGCGCGCGGCCCAGTCCGGCGTCAGCGGCAGCCACGGCTCGGCCTGCGAGAAGCCGGCGTTGGCGCTTGCGTCCCATTGCATCGGCGTGCGCACGGGGTCGCGGCCGACGGAAAGATGCGGCTCGCGCAGCGCCCATGGGTCGCGCACCCGCTCCGGCGGCACCTCGACGGGGCCGATCCCGATCTCGTCGCCATAATAAAGCGTCGGCGTGCCGCGCAGCGTCATGAGCAGCATGGCCGCGACGCGCGCCTGCGCCGACCCGACGCGGGCCGCGACGCGCGGCCGGTCATGGTTGCTCAGCACCCAGTTCGGCCAGGCGCCCTGCGGCAGCAGAGCCTCATAGGCCTCGATCATGGCGCCGAGCGCGCCGGCCTCCCACGGGGTTTCGAGAAGCTGGAAGTTGAAGGGCAGATGCGCGCCCCTGAGCGCCTCGCCGTAATAGGCGACGAGCCGCTCCGGCGGCAGGTAGATTTCGCCGATCAGCACGCCATGGCCGAATTCTTCGAGCACGGCGCGCATCTCGGCGACGAGCGCGTGGACCTCGGGCCGGTCGCCCGAATAGAGCTGAAGCCGCCGCTCGATCTCCGGGCGCTCCTGCGTCCAGTCGGGATTTTCGGGGTTGTCTCGGAACTGCTCGTCCTTGACGATCTGCGAGATCACGTCGACGCGAAAGCCGTCGACGCCGCGCCTGAGCCAGAAGCGCAGCACGTCGAGCATCGCCGCCTTGACCGCCGGATTGCGCCAGTTGAGGTCGGGCTGCTGCGGCAGGAAGGCGTGATGATAATATTGTCCGCGCGTCTCGTCGAAAGTCCAGGCCGGGCCGCCGAAATGGCTCAGCCAGTTGTTGGGCGCGCCGCCCGAAGGAGACGGATCGCGCCAGATGTGCCAGTCGCGCCGGTCGGGATCGCCGGCGCGGCCCCTGAGAAACCATTCATGCTCGATCGACGTGTGGTTGGGCACGAAATCGAGGATGACGCGCAGCCCCAGCGCATGCGCTTCAGCGAGCAGGCGGTCGAAATCGTCGAGCGAGCCGAACAGCGGGTCGACGTCGCAATAGTCGCGCACGTCATAGCCGAAGTCGTGCATGGGCGAGGGATAGAACGGCGAGATCCACGCCGCGTCGACGCCAAGGTCGACGAGATGGCCGAGGCGGCGCCTGATCCCTTCGAGATCGCCGACGCCGTCGCCGTTTGAATCCTGGAAGGAGCGCGGATAGATCTGGTAGATCGAGGCGGCGCGCCACCACCCGGCTTCGGGCGCCGCCGGCGCCGAGACGGCGGAATTTTCAGACGGGCTCCGGCGCATGCCTAGCGCCCCCGCAGGGCGAGACGCGCAAGGGCGAGAGGCGCAAGGGCGAGACGCACATGAACGGGACGCCGCCGCGAAGCCGCATCGAAATTCTGGTCGACGCCGACGCCTGTCCGGTGAAGGACGAAATCTATCGCGTCGCCGAACGCGCCGGCGTCAGGGTGGTGGTGGTCGCGAACCGGCATATTCTCGTTCCGAAGGCGGACTACATCGAGCGCATGACGGCCGCGCCGACGCCCGACGCGGCCGACGACCTCATCGCCGCGAGGGCCGGCGCGGACAGCGTCGTCGTCACCTCCGACATACCGCTTGCGAGCCGCTGCGTGAAGGCGGGCGCGCGCGTCGTGGCGCCGAATGGAGACGTGCTGACGGAGGCCAACGTCGGCCTCGCGCTCGCGACGCGCGATCTGATGAGCGATCTGCGCGCCCAGGGCGAGACCACGCGCGGGCCGCGCGCCTTCTCGCCGCGGGACCGGTCGCGGTTTTTGTCCGCGCTCGATCAAGCCGTCAGGCGGCTGGCCCGCCGCGCGTCGCCCTGAGGCGCTCACGCGGCGCGGGGCGCGCCGCCTAGTGCGGCTTGACGTTGGAGTTCATGTTGGTCTTGGGCATTTCGCCGCTCTGGACGCCAGGGCGGGCTTCGACGCCGGGCGCGCCGCCGCCCGCAGGGGTCATCTGGTCGTCGGCCGAGCGGCCCTCGTGCTTTTGCGTGGCGGCGCTCGGCTCGACGTTCTTGCCCGTGGCCGGCCCCGACGTCGTTCCGGCGGTCTGGGCGAGCGCCGCGCCGGCGACGAACAGCGGCGCCACGGCGAGCGTGACGAGAAGGCGATTAGACATGCGTCCCTCCGATTGTCGTTGAACGCGGCCTTAACTGAAGATGGGCGAGCCGGTTCCAGAACGCCGGGAACTTTTGGCAAAAACGCAAGATCGCCGCAGCGCGTCAGGGCGCATGATCGAAAACAATCTCCATCTCGCTGAATTGTGCGCTATTGCAACATTGTCGCAATTCCAATGGAGAGTGTTCGGCGTTGCGAGAAAAGGCGCGCCGCGGCGGCCTTGCGGACTCACCGAGACGGAGCGTGCAGATTGGCGAAACTGGCGTCACGAGCGATCTTTCCGACGAGCCTGCAGTTCGGAGCCATGCCCTACCGTTTCCTGCCGTCGGGCGAACTCGAGATTCTCCTGATCACGACGCGGCGCAGCCGGCGCTGGATCATTCCCAAGGGCGCGCCGATCAAGGGGCTGAAGCCGGCGAAATCGGCGGCGCAGGAGGCGTTCGAGGAAGCGGGCGTGCGCGGCGTCGTCGCCGAAAAATCGTTCGGATCGTTCCGTTTCCGCAAGACGCTCGAAGGCGCGCCTTCAATCCTTTGCGAGGTCAGGGTGTTTCCGCTCGCGGTGAAGACGCAGCTTCGTCAGTGGCCGGAGGAGCAGCAGCGCGTGGTCGCCTGGTTTTCGCCGCAGGAGGCCTGCGCCAGCCTGAACGACGAAGGGCTGCGGACGCTCGTCGCGCGCTTCGCCGCGAAGATGGGGCCGAAGCCCCGGAACAAGAAAGCGCGACCGAAACCGGCGTCTCCGTTCTCGGGCGAGCCGTCGCGTCAGGCGAGCGCCCAGACCGAGATCGGATAGGACAGGATGAGGCCGAGCCCGACGCCGGCGCAGACGTCGCTTGGGTAATGATGGCCGGTCGCGATGCGCGCCCAGCCCATCAGCGCCATAAGGGCGGCGGCGGCCGAGAGACAGTCGGGCCAGGCCATGACAATCGGCGTCAGCACGCCGCAGAGCGTCATGGCGTGCCCGCTCGGGAACGAATGTTCGTCGAGGACCCTTGCGCGCGAGGCGAGCCGCGCGTCGATATGGAACGGGCGCGGACGGGCGATCAGCCGCTTGAGCGTCGGGTACAGGCAGTGCAGCAGCCCGGCGTTGAGGCCCGCCGCAAGGATCACCCGCGGCGCCTTCGCGCCGAAATGGGCGACGATCATCAGCGCCAGGATCGGATAGAGCCAGCCGTCGCCAAGGCGCGTGATGAGGGCCGCGGAGCCGCGCCCGACGCGCCAGCGTCCAGCGCGCGAAAAGAAGCGCACGGCGCCGAGGTCGGCCGAGGAAAGGCCGCGCTTGGAGCGCGCCCACGCGCGCGCGCAGCGTCCTGGCGGAACGGCGTTCGCCTCGGCCGCGACCGGAAACCCGGCGGCCGGACCGGGCTCGTCAGACATGAGCGACACGGTGTCCATCCCTGCGGGCGAAGCGCCCCGACGCCATTAAACCACGCCAATTTGACAGTTTTTCACGTCGTCGGCCGCGCGCTTCATTCAAGGATCAGGATCGCCGAGCGCGGCCCTCCGCGTCAAGCCGGAGCTTCGCCGCAGCGCCCGGACGCGCCGCCGTCGGTCCTGAAAGCGCCGCAGCGGCGGGCGAGACTATAGCGCGAACATGCAACCTATGCGAAAAGACGTCGCAAGGCCGTGACACGGGTCTTTCGCCGTCCTGCCGCGGGAGAACGGGCGTGGGTGAAGCCAAGCCGACGAACATGAGCGGGCCTTCTCTCGCCGACGCCCTCGCGCGTCAGGGCGCGGAGTTTCGCGCCGTGCTCGACGCGCTCGACGTGGCCGTGACCGTGTTCGACCGCGAGGGGCGCCTCGTGCGCGCCAATGCGGCGGCGCGCGCCCTGTTCGGGCTCGCCGCGCCGCTCGACCAGCCGCTCCCCTTCTCCGCCGTCGCCGCGGGCTTCGTCGCGCGTGACGCCGAGGGCGCGTCGTTCGACGCCTGCGCGCTGCGCCCCCTGCGCGTGCTTGAAAGCGGCGCGGCGCAGGAGCGCTCGTTTCGCGTCGCCGCGCCCGACGGCTGCGAGCGCGCCTTCGAGGCGCGCGAGCTCCCGCTCGTCGTCGACGGCGAGATCCAGGGCGCGATCGCCGTCTGGCGCGACGTGACGGCGGCCCGCGCGCGCGACGACCAGGCCTCGATCCTGCTGCGTGAACTGTCGCACCGCTCCAAAAATCTTCTGACCGTGATCGAATCGATCGTGCGCCAGTCGGCCAAGGGCGTCGGCTCGAAGGACGAATTCGTCGCCCGCGTCGGCGAGCGGCTGCGCGCGCTCGCCCAGTCGCACGACCTTCTCGCCCGGGCGAGCTCGATGAGCGTGCCGATGACGGACCTCATCTTCTCGCAGCTCGGACATCATTGGGAGCCGGGGCAGCGTCGCATCGCCCTCGCGGGGCTCGGCGTCAGGCTGAAGCCCGACGCCGCGCAGATGATCGGCATGGCGCTGCACGAGCTCTCGACCAACGCGACGAAATATGGCGCGCTGTCCGGCCCCGGCGGGCGCGTCTCGATCGCCTGGCGCGTCGAGAAAGACGACAACGCCGAGCCCGTCTTTCTCCTGAGCTGGACCGAGCGCGGCGGGCCGCCGGTCGCGCCGCCGCAGCGAGCGGGCTTCGGCACCACGGTCGTCGACCGCGTCGTCGGCCGGGCGCTGCGCGGCGCGGCGAAGCTCGACTTCGCGCCGGAGGGCCTCGCGTGGGTCCTGCGCGCGCCCTGCGCCCATGTCCTCGACCCTTCGGAGGACGAAGGCCGGCGGCCCGAGGCGATCCGCTCGCCGGCCCTTGAGGCGCTGCGCAGCCGCTGGGCGGCCCTGTGCAGAGACGGCCGCCCGCCCCGCTTCACGGACATGCCGATCGCCGAGATCGAGCCGAAGGACCATCTGATCCTCGCGGCGGTCGACCACGCCGAGACGCCGCCCGCCGTGCGCTTCCTGTCCGTCGGGCGGGCGCTCGCCGAACGCGTCGACGCACGGCGCTACGAACATCGCCACGTCGCCGAGCATGAAATTCTCGGCGCGCAGGACGGCGCCTATCGCCGCTGCATCGATTCGGCGCGTCCGTCCTACGAATACGCCTATTTCGACCTTGGCGCCGACCGCTTCTTCTTTTTCGAGCGGATTCTCGTCCCGCTCGCAGGCGACGACGCGGCGATTTCGCACGTCCTCGGCCTTGCGAGCTTCGAGGACTTCGGCGCGCTCAAGGCCGGCTGAAGCCGGACCTTGAGCGGAGAGCCGCATCTTGAGGCACGGCGCCGCGCATTGCGGCGCAGGACCAACGGCCGGCCCGCGCCACGCCGCGGGCGCGCGCCTTTTCGCGCCGCCGCATCCGCTATAGGCTCGCGACGACGACGTCCGGAAGCGATTCTGCATGGCTCGCGCCGCGCTTCCACGACCACCCCACGGCGCGAAGGCGCTGTCAGCCGCGGTCGCGCGGCCTGACGACATGGCCTGCGCCTTGCTCGGGCGGACGCCAGCGGCGTCATGCGTCTTTCGAACGCCGCGGCACAAGAGGGAGCGCCTTGAAGATGGAATCCGCAGCAGCAACGCCGCCCGCCGCCGACGCCCCTGCGGGCGCAGCCTCCCCGCAAGTCGCGGAAATCCGTGACCTCATCCTCGCCAAGCTGCGCTACGCCGTCGGCAAGAACGTCGCCTCGGCGAGCAAGCACGACTGGTTCATCGCCACCGCGCTCAGCGTCCGCGACAAGGTCGTCGACAGCTGGCTGTCGTCGATCGCGCGCGCGAAAGACTCCGGCGCGAAGCGCGTCTATTATCTCAGCCTCGAATTTCTGATCGGCCGCCTGCTCATCGACGCGCTCACCAACATGGAGCTGATCGACGAGACGCGGGAGGCGCTGGCCGGGCTCGGCGTGGACCTTGAAGAATTGCGCGAGATCGAACCCGACGCCGCGCTCGGCAACGGCGGACTCGGGCGCCTCGCCGCCTGCTTCATGGAGAGCATGGCGACCCTCTCCATCGCCGCCTACGGCTACGGCATCCGCTACGACCACGGCCTGTTCCGCCAGCGCATCAAGGACGGCCGCCAGCTCGAATATCCGGAAGACTGGCTGTCGCTCGGCGACCCTTGGGAGTTCCAGCGGCCCGAGATCGTCTATGGCGTCGGCTTCGGCGGCCATATCGAGGCGCAGAACGGCGCCGACGGCGAGCCGAAGCAGGTGTGGATGCCGGCCGAGACGGTGCAGGCGATCGCCTATGACACGCCGATCGCCGGCTGGCGCGGAACCCATATCAACACGCTGCGGCTGTGGGCGGCGCGCGCGCCGGACCCGCTGCGCCTCGACATGTTCAACAGCGGCGACCATGTCGGCGCGCTGATGGACCGCGTGCGCGCCGAATCGATCTCCAAGGTGCTCTATCCGGGCGACACCAGCCCCGCCGGCCAGGAGCTGCGGCTGCGGCAGGAATATTTCTTCGCCTCGGCCTCGCTGCAGGACCTCGTGCGCCGGCACCTTTCCCTGTTCGGCGACATAAGCACGCTCGCCGACAAGGCGGCGATCCAGCTCAACGACACCCATCCGGCGATCGCCGTCGCCGAACTCATGCACATTCTCGTCGACCGCCACGACATCCCCTGGGACAAGGCCTGGACGATCACCCGCAACACCTTCAGCTACACCAACCACACCCTGCTGCCCGAGGCGCTCGAGACCTGGCCCGTGCCGCTGATGGAGCGGCTGCTGCCGCGCCACATGCAGATCATCTATCTGATCAACGCGCTCCATCTCGACAAAGTGAGCCGCGCCGGCGGGGCGGCCGAGAGGCTCGCGGCGCTGTCCCTGATCGACGAGGCGCACGGGCGGCGCGTGCGCATGGGCCATCTCGCCTTTCTCGGCTCGCACAAGGTCAACGGCGTGTCGGCGCTGCATTCCGACCTCATGAAGACCACCGTGTTTCATGATCTCGATTCCGCCGACCCCGGCAAGATCGTCAACAAGACCAACGGCATCACCTTCCGGCGCTGGCTCAAGGAGGCCAATCCGGCGCTGACCTCGCTGCTCATGGAGGTCGTCGGCGACGGCCTGCTCGACGACGCGACGCGGCTCGAAAAGATCATGCCGCTCGCCGACGACGCGGCGTTCCAGGAGCGCTATGCGGCGATCAAGCGCGCGAACAAGGTCGCGCTCGCCAGAATCGTGCAGGAGCGCGTCGGCGTGAAGCTGAACCCGGACGCCCTGTACGACGTTCAGATCAAGCGTATCCACGAATACAAGCGGCAGATTTTGAACATTCTCGAAACCGTCGCCATCTATGAGGAGATTCGCGCCCAGCCCTACCGCGACTGGATCCCGCGCGTGAAGATCTTCGCCGGCAAGGCGGCGGCGAGCTACGCCACGGCCAAGCTCGTCATCCAGCTCGCCAACGACGTCGGCCGCATCGTCAATTCCGACCCGACGGTGCGCGGCCTGCTCAAATGCGTGTTCCTGCCGAACTACAACGTCAGCCTCGCCGAGCGCATCATTCCGGCGGCCGACGTCTCCGAGCAGATCTCGACCGCCGGCATGGAGGCGTCGGGCACCGGCAACATGAAGCTCGCGCTCAACGGCGCGCTGACCATCGGCACGCTCGACGGCGCCAACGTCGAGATTCTCGAACATGTCGGCGCCCACAACATCTTCATCTTCGGCCTCACCGCCGACGAGGTCGAGGCGCGGCGCAGGCAGGGCATCAGCGGACAGGAGGCGATCGCCCGCTCGCCGCGTCTCTCGGAGGCGCTCGAAGCGATCGCCTCCGGCGTGTTCTCGCCCGAGCAGCCGGACCGCTACCGCTCGCTCGTCGACGCCCTCACCTTTCACGACTTCTTCCTCGTGACGGCGGATTTCGACAGCTATTACGCGAAACAGCGCGACATCTTCCGCCGCTGGCGCGACAGGAAGGGCTGGACGCGCTCGGCCGTCGTCAACACCGCCAACATGGGCTGGTTCTCGTCCGACCGCACCATCGCCGAATACGCCGAAGACATCTGGAAAGTGCCGACCGTCGCGCCGGGACGCGGCTGACGCCGCGCCTCCGCGGCGGCCGCGGGCGACGCCTGAAGCGCAGGAGCTGTTTTGACCAAAGCATCTGGAACGCTCAAAGCGGAGCCCCCGGCCGAACCGGACGGCGCCGGGCGCTGGCGGCTCGGCGACGACGAGATCGACGCCGTCCGCGCCGCGCGGCACGGCGATCCCTTCGCGATTCTTGGCGCCCATGCGGTGGACGGCGGCCTCGTCGTGCGCGCCTTCGCGCCCGACGCCCAAACGCTACAGGCGCGGTTCGAGGACGGCCGCAGCCTCGCGCTCGCGGATCGCGGCGGCGGCTTCTTCGAGGGGATGCTCGCGCACGCCGCGCCGCCGCTGCGCTACGAACTCGCCGCCGCCAACGCCGGCGGCGCCTGGAGCTATCTCGACCCTTACGCCTTCGGTCCCGTGCTCGGGCCGATGGACGACTATCTGCTGGTCGAGGGCTCGCATCGCGCGCTCTACCAGAAGCTCGGCGCGCATGTGGAGCGGATCGACGGCGTCGGCGGCGTCCATTTCGCCGTCTGGGCGCCGAACGCCTCGCGCGTCTCGGTGGTCGGCGACTTCAACCGCTGGGACGGCCGCCTGCACCAGATGCGCAAGCGCGTCGATTCCGGCCTATGGGAAATCTTCGCGCCGGGGGTGGCGGCGGGCGCCGCCTACAAATACGAGATCGTCTCGCGCGACGGACGGCTCCTGCCGCTGAAATCCGATCCGGTCGGCTTTTCCGGCGAGATGCGCCCCTCGACCGCCTCGATCGTCGCCGACATCCGCGACTTTCCCTGGACCGACGCCGACTTCATGGAGCGGCGGCGCGAAAGCGCGCCGTGGCGCGAGCCGATGAGCGTGCTCGAAGTCCATCTCGGCTCGTGGCGGCGCGGCGAGGGCGGACGTTTCCTGACCTATGACGAGCTCGCAGGCGAGCTCATTCCCTATGCGAAGGACCTCGGCTTCACCCATCTCGAGCTGATGCCCATATCCGAGCATCCGCTCGACGCCTCATGGGGCTACCAGCCGATCGGCCTGTTCGCGCCTACAAGCCGCTTCGGCGATCCGGCGGGCTTCGCGCGTTTCGTCGACCGCGCCCATGCGGCGGGGCTTTACGTGATCCTTGACTGGGTGCCGGCGCATTTCCCGACCGACGCGCATGGCCTCGCGCAGTTCGACGGCGGGCCGCTCTACGAGCACGCCGACCCGCGCCGCGGCTTCCACCCGGACTGGAACACCGCGATCTACGATTTCGGCCGGCGCGAGGTGTCGTGTTTCCTCATCGCCAACGCGCTGTTCTGGCTCGACTGCTATCATGTCGACGGGCTGCGCGTCGACGCGGTCGCCTCCATGCTCTACCTCGATTATTCGCGTGGGCCCGGCGAATGGCTGCCGAACGAGGACGGCGGCAACGACAACCGCGACGCCGTCGCCTTCATCAGGCGCTTCAACGAGCTCGTCTATGAAACCCACCCCGGCGTCGTCACCGTGGCCGAGGAATCGACATCCTGGCCCGGCGTCAGCGCGCCGACGTCGGACGGCGGCCTCGGCTTCGGCTTCAAATGGAACATGGGCTTCATGCATGACACGCTCGACTACATGGAGCTCGATCCGGTCTACCGCAAATGGTCGCACGACCGGATCACCTTCGGCCTCGTCTACGCCTTTTCGGAAAATTTCGTGCTGCCGCTCAGCCATGACGAGGTGACCCATGGCAAAGGCTCGCTGCTCGCCAAGATGTCCGGCGACGACTGGCGAAAGTTCGCGACGCTGCGCGCCTATTACGGGTTGATGTGGGGCCATCCCGGCAAGAAACTTCTGTTCATGGGCCAGGAGTTCGCGCAGCGGCGCGAATGGCGCGAGGACGGCGAGCTCGACTGGCCCCTGCTCGACGCCGAAGCGCATCGGGGCGTGCAAACCCTTGTTCGCGACCTCAACCGCGTCCTCGCTGAAACGCCGGCTCTCTACAGGCGCGACCGTGAACCCGAAGGCTTTTCGTGGATTGTCGGCGACGACGCGGCGCAATCCGTGTTCGCTTTCCTGCGCCACAGCGACGACGGCGACCCTCCGGTCGTGGTCGTCGGCAATTTCACCCCGGAGCCGCGCCACGGCTACCGGCTCGGGCTTCCTTTCGCCGGACGCTGGCGGGAGGCGGTCAACACGGACGCAGGCTGCTACTGGGGCTCGGGCGTCGGCAATTTCGGCGCGGTCGAGGCGACGGCCGAGCCGGCGCACGGGCAGCCCGCCTCGGCTCTCCTGACCCTGCCGCCGCTTTCGACCCTGTTCCTGATCCCCGATCCCTGACGCCTTCCCGCCGGACGCCTCGTTGAAGGACCCAGACATGAGACAGAGCGCCCCAATCGGACGTCAGGCCATGGCTTTCGTGCTCGCGGGAGGACGCGGCAGCCGGCTCCTCGAACTCACCGACCGTCGCGCCAAGCCCGCCGTCTATTTCGGCGGCAAGATGCGCA
Organism: Methylocella sp.; assembly: GCF_044226135.1. Lineage (NCBI taxonomy): Bacteria > Pseudomonadati > Pseudomonadota > Alphaproteobacteria > Hyphomicrobiales > Beijerinckiaceae > Methylocella > Methylocella sp. The sequence continues at coordinate 12,062 of NZ_JBGAHM010000012.1, forward strand.
TCATCGACTTCGCGCTGTCGAACGCGCTCAACTCCGGCATTCGCCGCATCGGCGTCGCCACCCAATACAAGGCCCACAGCCTGATCGGCCATCTGACGCGCGGCTGGAACTTCTTCAGGGCGAGCGGCAATGAATTCTTCGACATCATGCCGGCGAGCCAGCGCGTGTCGGAAGACCAGTGGTACGCGGGCACGGCCGACGCGGTCTACCAGAACATCGACATCATCAGCGACCGCGCTCCGAAATACATGGTCATCCTCGCCGGCGACCACATCTACAAGATGGATTATGAGATCATGCTGCAACAGCACGCCGACCGCGGCGCCGACGTCACGGTCGGCTGCCTCGAGGTGCCGCGCGAGGAGGCGAGCGGCTTCGGCGTGATGCATGTCGACGAAAAGAACCGGATCATCGACTTCGTCGAGAAGCCGAAGAACCCGCCGCCGATGCCGGGCAAGCCCGACATGGCGCTGGCCTCGATGGGCATCTATGTGTTCGAGACCAATTTTCTGTTCGACCAGCTGAAGCGCGACGCCGCCGACGAGTCGTCGTCGCGCGACTTCGGCAAGGACATCATTCCCCACCTCGTCAGGAACGGCTACGCGCTCGCGCATCATTTTTCGGACTCCTGCGTGCGCTCCGCCGGCGACGAGCGCGCCTACTGGCGCGACGTCGGAACGGTCGACGCCTACTGGGAGGCCAACATCGACCTGACCGACATCGTCCCGGACCTCGACCTGTTCGACAAGGACTGGCCGATCTGGACCGAGGGCGCCGTCACGCCGCCGGCGAAATTCGTGCATGACGAAGACGCGCGGCGCGGCGTCGCCATCTCGTCCGTGGTGTCTGGCGGATGCATCATCTCGGGCGCGCGCGTCAAACGCTCGCTCCTGTCGACCGGCGTGCGCGTCAACTCCTATTGCGAGGTCGAGAACGCGGTGATTCTGCCCTATGTCGAGATCGGCCGCTCGACGCGGCTGCGCAACGTGGTGATCGACCGGGGCGTCAAGATTCCAGGAGGCCTCGTCGTCGGCGAGGACGACGAGCTCGACGCGAAACGTTTCAGGCGGACCGAAAAAGGCGTATGCCTGATCACGCAAGCCATGATCGACCAGATCGCCTGAGCTCATGACCGATCTCTCCGTCCTCGCCGTGGTCTCCGAAGCCTTTCCGCTCGTCAAGACGGGCGGCCTCGCCGACGTCGCCGGCGCCCTGCCGGGCGCGTTGCGGCGCGAGGGGATCGGGGTCGCGACCCTGCTGCCGGGCTACCCGGCCGTGATGCGCCAGCTCGAAGGCGCCGAGGACGTCTTCAGCCTGCGCAACCTGATGGGCGCGCCGGCGCGGATCTTTCGCGGGGTCGCCGGCGGGCTCGACATTTTCGCGCTCGACGCGCCGCATCTCTACGACCGCCCGGGCAATCCCTATCTCGACGCGTCCGGCCGCGACTATGAGGACAACGCCTTCCGCTTCGCGGCGCTGGCGCAGGTCGGCGCGGCGCTCGCCTTCGGCGCCGCGCCAGGCTTTGCGCCCGACGTCGTGCATGCGCACGACTGGCAGGCGGGCCTCGTTCCGGCCTATCTCCATTATGACGGCCGCCGCCGGCCGGGCACGGTCGCGACCGTGCACAACCTCGCCTTCCAGGGGCAATATCCGGCCTCGCTGCTCGCCGGCCTCGGCCTGCCGCCGCAGGCGTTCTCGATCGAGGGCGTCGAATATTACGGCATGATCGGCTTCCTCAAGGCGGCGCTCGCCCTGTCCGACCGCGTCACCACCGTTTCGCCGACCTACGCGGCCGAAATCCGCACGCCCGAACATGGCATGGGGCTCGACGGCCTGTTGCGCGACCGCGGCGCGGCGCTGAGCGGCGTGTTGAACGGAATCGACACGGACGTCTGGGACTCCGCCTCCGACCCGCTGATCGCACAGCCCTATGACGTCGATTCGCTCTCGCTGCGCCCGGTCAACAAGGCGGCGCTGCAGGAGAAATTCGGGCTCGCGCCTGATCCGGGCGCGCTGCTGTTTGGCGTCGTCAGCCGCCTGTCATGGCAGAAGGGCGTCGACCTCCTCATCGACAATCTCGACCTGATCGACCGCCTCGGCGCGCAGCTCGCCGTGCTCGGCGCGGGCGAACCGCAGCTTGAGGCCGCGCTGCGCGAGGCCGCGGCCGCCCGGCCCGGACGCGTCGGCGTCGCCCTCGGCTATGACGAGGCGATCGCGCATCGCATCCAGGCCGGCGCCGACGCGCTCGTCATCCCGTCGCGCTTCGAGCCGTGCGGCCTCACCCAGCTCTGCGCGCTGCGCTACGGCGCGCTGCCCGTGGTGGCCCGCGTCGGCGGCCTGTCCGACACCATCGTCGACGCCAATGAAATGGCGATCGCCTCCGGCGTCGGCACCGGATTGCAGTTTTCGCCCACGACGCGCGAGATGCTCGCCGCGACGCTGGAGCGCGCCGCCCGCCTGTGGAGCGAGCCTGACGTCTGGGACACGCTCGTCCAGAACGGCATGCTGACCGACGTGTCGTGGCGACGCCCCGCGGCGCGCTACGCAAAACTTTTCCGCGACCTCGCGCGCGAACGCGCCGCCTGAACGCAGAACCCGAATTTCTCAAGACCAACGCCGGACGCACGATGATCGAGACTGTCGCCACAACGCCCTTCGAAGGACAACGGCCCGGCACCTCGGGCCTGCGCAAGAAGACGCCGGTCTTCCAGCAGCCGCATTACGTCGCCAATTTCGTGCAGTCGATCTTCGACTGCCTCGAAGGATTTGAAGGCGCGACGCTGGTGGTCGGCGGCGACGGGCGCTTCTACAACCGCGAGGCGATCCAGATCGTCGTCAAGATCGCGCTCGCGAACGGCTTCGGGCGCGTTCTCGTCGGGCGTGGCGGCGTCCTGTCGACGCCCGCCGCCTCGAACGTCATCCGCCAGCATGGCGCCTTCGGCGGGGTGGTGTTGAGCGCGAGCCACAACCCCGGCGGGCCGCACGGCGATTTCGGAATCAAGTACAACGTCGCCAACGGCGGCCCGGCGCCCGAGAAAGTCACCGAGGCGATCTTTTCCCGCACGAAGGAGATCTCGCAGTACCGCATCCTCGCGGCGCCGGACCTCGATCTCGACAACCTTGGCGTCCTGCGCTTCGGCGCGCAGACGGTCGAGATCATCGATCCCGTCGCCGACTACGCGGCCCTGATGCAGAAGCTGTTCGACTTCGACCGCGTCAGCGCGCTGTTCAAATCGGGCTTCCGCCTGAAGTTCGACGCCATGTCGGCGGTGACCGGCCCCTACGCCGCACGCATCTTCGAAGAAATGCTCGGCGCGGAGCCGGGGTCCGTGCTCAACGCGACGCCGCTGCCCGACTTCGGCGGCCACCATCCCGACCCGAACCTCGTCCATGCGAAGCATCTCTTCGACCTCGCCATGACCGCGGACGGGCCGGACCTCTGCGCCGCGTCGGACGGCGACGGCGACCGCAATCTTATCATCGGGCGCGGGCGCTTCGTCACGCCGTCCGACAGCCTCGCGATCATCGCCGCCAACGCCCATCTCGCGCCGGGCTACGCCGCGGGCGTCAAGGGCGTCGCGCGCTCCATGCCGACGAGCCGGGCCGCCGACAAGGTCGCCGAGAAGCTCGGCGTCGCCGCCTTCGAGACGCCGACCGGCTGGAAATTCTTCGGCAATCTGCTCGACGCCGGCATGGCCACGATCTGCGGCGAGGAAAGCGCCGGCACGGGCTCCGACCATGTGCGCGAGAAAGACGGGCTGTGGGCCGTGCTGATGTGGCTCAACATCGTCGCCGCGCGCGGCGAAAGCGTCGACGCCATCGTGACCGGCCACTGGGCCGAATACGGCCGCAATTATTACGCCCGTCATGACTACGAGGAAGTGGACGCCGCCGGCGCCGACGCGCTCGTCAAGGCGCTGCGCGACGCGCTGCCGACGCTGAAGGGCGAGACGTTCGGCGCGCTGCGGGTCTCGGGCGCCGACGACTTCTCCTACCATGATCCGGTCGACGGTTCGGATTCGACGCATCAGGGGTTGCGCGTGCATTTCGACGACGGCGGGCGCATCGTCTACCGCCTTTCCGGCACCGGCACGGCCGGGGCGACGCTGCGCGTCTACATCGAACGCTACGAGCCCGACCCCGCCCGCCAGCATCTCGAGACCGGAGCGGCCCTCGCCGACCTCATCGCGCTCTCGCGCGAGCTCGCCGGGATCGAGCGTTTCACGGGACGAACGGCGCCGTCGGTGATCACCTGAGGCGCGCGCCGTGGCGCCCCCGCCTCCCATTCGCCCTGGCTCGCCGGAGCCGCTCGGCGTCACGCTCACGGCGGACGGCGTCAACGTCGCCGTCGCCTCGACGACGGCCGAGGCGATCTTCCTTTCGCTGTTCGACGCCGACGGGCGCGAGACGCGGCGGCTGCGCCTGCCCGCGCGCACGGGCGACGTCTTTCACGGCCATGTCGCAGGCGTCGCCGAAGGCGCGCGCTACGGGCTGCGCGCCGAAGGCGCCTTCGCCCCGGACCGCGGACTGCGCTTCAATGTCGAGAAGCTGCTCGTCGACCCTTACGCCTATGAGATCGACCAGCCCTTCAGGCTCGACGACGCCCTGTTCGACGCGCGCATCCATGGCGCCCGCGAAGATCTGAAAGACAGCGCGCCTTTCGTTCCCAAGGCGGTGGCGCGGCGCGCGCCCGAGCCTGCGCCAACGCCGCCGCGCCGCGTCGACTGGCGCGACCTCGTGATCTACGAGATGCATGTCCGGGGTTTCACGGCGCGGCTCGAGGACGTGCCGGCGGCGCTGCGCGGCACCTTCGCCGGCCTCGCCCATCCGGCGGCGGTCGCCCATCTGAAACGGCTCGGCGTCACGGCGGTCGAGCTGTTGCCGATCCACGCCTGGATCGACGAGCGCCACCTGCCGCCGCTCGGCCTTTCAAACTACTGGGGCTACAATCCCGTCTGCCTCAACGCGCCCGATCCGCGTCTCGCGCCGGGCGGCTGGCCCGAAGTGAGACGCGCGGTCGAGGCCCTGCAGGCCGAAGGCCTGTGCGTGCTGCTCGACGTGGTGTTGAACCACACCGGCGAGAGCGACCATCTCGGCCCCACGGTCTCGCTGCGCGGGCTCGACAACCCGCATTACTACAGGCTCGAGCCGCATGCGGCGGCGCTCTACCAGAACCAGGCGGGCTGCGGCAACGTGCTGGCGCTCGAGCGCGCGCATGCGCATCGCCTCGCGCTCGACTGCCTTCGCACGGCGGCGCTGCGCGGCGGCTTCGACGGTTTCCGCTACGATCTCGCGAGCGTGCTCGCACGCGGGCCCGACGGCTTTTCGCCCGACCATCCATTCCTGCTCGCGGCCGCGCAGGACCCGACCCTGCGCGACCTTGTCCATATCGCCGAGCCCTGGGACATCGGCCCTGGCGGCTACCAGCTCGGCGCCTTTCCGCCCTCCTGGGGCGAATGGAACGACAAGGCGCGCGACGACGTCCGCCGCTTCTGGCGCGGCGACCGCGGCATGCTGGGCGCGCTGGCGACGCGGCTCGCGGGCTCGGGCGACGTTTTCGCGCGAAGCCGCAAGCCGCTGTCGCGCTCGGTGAACTATGTCACGGCGCATGACGGCTTCACCCTCGCCGATCTTGTCGCCTATGGCGCCAAGCGCAACGAGGCGAACGGCGAAAGCAACCGCGACGGAACGAACGAGAATTTTTCGTGGAACTGCGGCGCGGAGGGCGAAACCGGCGATCCCGCCGTGCTGGCGCGCCGCAAGGCCGACGCGCGCGCCCTGCTCGCGACGCTGATCGTGTGCCGCGGAACCCCCATGCTGACCATGGGCGACGAACTCGGACGCACGCAACAGGGCAACAACAACGCCTATGCGCAGGACAACGCGCTCGCCCATGTCGACTGGGCGAACGCCGACGACGGGCTGGTCGGCTACACGGCCCGGCTGATCCGCGCCCGGCTGCGGCTTGGCGCCCTCACCGCCGAAGCGACGCTCAGGGGCGAGCCGCTCGACGCTTCGGGCGCGCCGGACGTCGACTGGCTCGGCGCCTCGGGCGAGAGGCTGACGCCGGCGCAATGGGACGACCCCGACGCCTGCGCCCTGATCGCCGTGTTTTATGACGCCGGCGACGGCGAGCGCCCGCCAAGCCGCGCGGCCGTGCTCGTCAACCGCGGCGACGCGCCGGTGGAGGCGCGGCTTCCCTTCGAGCGCGAGGGCCAGGCCTGGACGCACATCCTGTCGTCGGCCGACCCGGACGCGCCCGAGGCGCAGCTTGAGCGCGAGGCCTTCACGCTCGCGCCGCGCTCCGTCGCGATCCTTGCGGAGACGGCCGAGACCACGCCGCGCCGGCGCTCGGGAGTCGACGACGCCGCGC
>NZ_JBGAHM010000012.1:18443-87684 GCF_044226135.1 Methylocella sp.
ACGACGCCGCGCTCGACCGCCTCGCCGCGGCCGCCGGCGTCGGCCTTGAATGGCGCGACGTCGCGGGACGCCTCACCATCGTCGGCGCCGACACGAAGCGCGCGCTGCTGCGCAGCCTCGGCCTCGGCGCCGAGACGACCGGCGAGGCGCGCGCCCAGCTCGCCCGGCTCGCCGACGAGCGGGCCTTCCGCCCCCTGCCCGTGGCGGTCACGCTGCGCGCCGGCGCGCCGCTCGGACTGCGCCTTGGCGGCGCGCTCGCCGACGCCGCGCTGCCGTTCGAGGTCAGGATCGCCTGCGAAGACGGATCGGATCATATGATCGTCGTTCCGCCGCAACTCGGCGAGCGGCGCGAGATCGTCGCCGACGACGGACGCCGCGCCCGCGTGCGCGACCTGCCGCTCCCCGAGCTGCCGCTCGGGCGCCATGAGGTCTTCACCGACGCCGCGCCCGATTTTCCGTGCCATCTTTCGGTCGTTCCAGGCGCCGCCTTCCTGCCGCCCGAACTCGAACGCGGCGGAGCCTTCGGCGTCGCCGCGCAGCTTTACGGCCTGCGTCGCGAAGGTCCGCTCGGCGATCAGGGCGTCGGCGACTTCACCTGCCTGCGCCTCCTCGCCGAGGAAGCCGGCCGCGCCGGCGCCGCGACGGTCGGGATCAATCCGCTGCACGCGCTCTATCCGCATGATCCCGGGCGCGCGAGCCCCTATCATCCTTCCGACCGCCGCTTCCTCGAACCGCTCGCCATCGACCTGTTCGACCTGCCGCCCGAACTCATGACCGAGGCGGTCCGGGCGGCGCTCGCCCGCGCCGAGCCGCAGGCGCGCGCGCTGTCGGCGGCCCCCTTCGTCGACTATCACGCCGTCGCCGGGCTCAAGAACCCGCTGTTCGACATCGCCTACGCCGCTTTCAGCGCGCGCCGCTTCGCCGCGCCGAACGATCCGCTCGTCATGGACTATGAGCGTTTTCGCGTGCTGGGCGGCGAGAGCCTTCGCCGCTTCGCGCTGTTTTGCGCGCTCGAGCGCGCCCATGGCGCGACGCTCTGGCGCTTTCCGCCCGAGCTTTCGACGCCGCACGCGCCAGGGCTCGACGCCTTCGCGGCGCGTCACGAGCATGAGATCGGACGCGCCAAGTTTTTGCAGTTCATCGCCGACCGCCAGTTCGCGGCGGCGGCGGCGAAAGGGCGGGCGGCGGGGCTTTCGCTCGGCTTCTATCGCGATCTCGCGGTCGGCTGCGCGCCGGACGGGGCCGAAGCCTTTTCCGAAACGAACCGGCTCGTTCCCGGCGTCTCGATCGGCGCGCCGCCCGATCCGCTCGGCCCCAAGGGGCAGGTCTGGGGCCTGCCGCCGTTCGATCCGCGCGCCCTCGCCGCAGACGGCTTCCGCAGCTACGGGCGGCTGATCGCCGCCAACATGGCTTACGCCGGCGTGCTGCGCATCGATCATGTGCTCGGCCTCAAGCGCCTGTTCCTCGTGCCGAACGGCGCGGAGGGCAAGGACGGCGCCTATCTCGCCCAGCCGTTCGAGGCGCTCGCCGGACAGGTCGCGCTCGAAAGCGCCAGGGCCCGCTGCGCCGTGGTCGGCGAGGATCTCGGCACGGTGCCGGAAGGCCTGCGCGACGCGCTCGCCGAGGCCAATTTCCTGTCCTACCGGGTGATGCGCTTCGAGCGCCGCGACGACGGGAGCTTCATCGCGCCGCGAGACTATCCGCCGCTCGCCGCCGCCTGCGTCGCCACGCACGACCTGCCGCCGCTCGCGGGCTGGTGGAGCGGCGCCGACCTCGACGAGGCGGAGGCCCTTGGCCGTCTCGACGATCCGGCGGCGGCGCGCGACGAGCGTCTCGCCGAAAAACGCGCGCTCTGCGAGGCGTTCTCGCAAGACGCTGACGCGCGGGACGACGGCGCTGAAGTCGCGCTCACGCCGGAGGGCGCGCTGGGGCTCGCGCAGGCGGCGGCGCTGCACGGCTTCGTCGCGCGCTCGGGCGCGGCCCTGATGCTGGCCCAGGCCGACGATCTCAGCCTTGAAACCTCGCCCGTCAACCTGCCCGGCACGGACCACGAGCGGCCGAACTGGCGGCGCAAGATCATGGCGCCGGTCGAGGCGCTGTTTGCGGGCGCCCCGGCGCAGGCCATTCTTGCTTCGGTGCGACGCTGGCGCGGCGCGGCGGCGGGCGGCGGCTGACCGCCGCGCGGCTCAGCCGCCCATGCCCGTCGCGAGCAGGATCAGAGCAAGGCCGATGATGACCGCGAAGGTCAGGCACATGCCGACCAGGCGCAGCCGCAGATCCTCGCGCGGCTGCGACACGCCAAACGCATGGAGGCCGCGCCCCACGAGCAGGGCGATCCCGGCGAGATGCAGCCCGAAGGCGGGAACATAGGCGATCTCGGCGAGCAGCAGCAGCAACAGGGCGAAGGGCGTGTATTCGGCGAAGTTCGCCTGAACGCGCGCCGCCCGCTCCAGCATCGGGTCGCCGCCCGCGCCGATCGCCGCCCGCACGCGGTGGCGCTCGCGGATCACGCGCAGCGACAGGCCGATGAACAGAATCGCCAGCACGCCGGCGTAAAAGGAGGTGACGGGCGCGACCATGAGACCTCTTGGAGCGTGAGCCGGTCCGGCTGTCCTGTCGCGCTCTCGCGACGCGAAGCCGGCCGCTTCGCCGGAAAATCCTCTAGGCTCTGCGCAGCGCCGCGGCAAGCGATCAGGCCGCTGTTTCGCCCGCCGGCGCTTTATGGGATGAATGCGCATGCGCGCCCTCGTCGTCCTCGCCCATCCGCTTGCGGAGAGCTTCGCCCACGCCGCCGCCGCCCGCGTCGCCGACGCGCTCGGACGACGCGGGTTCGAGGTCGATCTCCTCGATCTCTACGCCGAAGCCTTCGACCCGGTTCTGTCGGCGCGCGAGCGGCGCGCCTATTTTGCGCCGCCTTATGATTCGAGCGCGCTCCCGCCCTACGCCGAGCGCCTGCGCGCGGCGCACAAGCTCGCGCTCGTCTTTCCGCAATGGTGGTTCGACGCGCCGGCGATCCTGAAAGGCTTCTTCGACCGCGCGCTTGCGCCGGGCGTCGCCTTCGCGCATGGGCCGAACGGCCGGCCGACGCCGCTCCTGACCCAGATCGACGCGCTCTGGGCCGTGACCTCGACCGGCGCGCCGTGGTGGTTCACGCGCTTCGTCATGGGCGATCCGGTGCGCCGCCAGCTGTCACGCGGGATGAAGCCGTGGCTCTGCCCGAAGGCGCGTTTCCGCATGTTCACGCTCGACCATATGGACACGATGACGCGGGACCGAGCCGGCCGCTTCCTCGACCGCCTGGAGAAGGAGTGCGCGCATTTCTGACGCCCCCGCCCTTTGCGTGCGCGAGGCGGCCGCGCGCGACGAGCCCGCGATTCTCGCCTTCATGCGCGGACTGCATGAGACCGAGCAGGACGGCGAGCCGGCGACCGACCGCGCGCTGCTGCGGCTGCTCGACCGCAGCGAGATCTTCATCGCCGAGGACGCCTCGGGGCCGGTCGGCATGCTCGCGGTCGAGATTCTCGACCCGCCCGAAGACCTTGGCCGGCGCCCCTACGCCTGCCTGATGGCGCTCGCCGTCTCGCCCGCGCGCCGGGGCGCGGGCGTAGGCTCCAGGCTCGTCGAACGGATGCGCGCCTTTCTGAGGCGGGCCGGAATCGCCCGCGTCGATCTTTACGTGCGCGCGAGCAACGCGCAGGCGCTGGCCTTCTACCGCAAGCAGGGCTTCTGCGTCGAAACCCTCGCCATGCGGGCGCAGGTCTGACCTATTCGACGGTCACGCTTTTGGCGAGATTGCGCGGCTGGTCGGCGTCCTTGCCGAGCTCGACCGCCGTATAATAGGCGATGAGCTGGATCGGCACGGCGTAGATCATCGCCGCGAAATTCGCGCCGCATTTCGGCATGGCCACGACCGCCTCGGCGCCGACCGCCGCCTCGCGGGCGATCTCCTCCTCGCCGATCAGGATCAGCCGCCCGCCGCGCGCCGCGACCTCCTGCACGTTCGACACGGTCTTGTCGAGCACGCCGTCGTTCGGTGCGAGCACGATGACCGGCAGGTCGGCGTCGATGAGCGCGATCGGCCCGTGCTTCAGCTCGCCCGCGGCGTAGCCCTCGGCGTGGATATAGGTGATCTCCTTGAGCTTCAGCGCGCCTTCGAGCGCGAGCGGATAGGCCGTCCCCCGCCCGAGATAGAGCGCGTCGCGCGCCCGGGCGATCTTGTGCGCCGCCGACTCGGCCACGGGCTCGCATTTCAGCGCCTGCGCCATCAGGCCCGGCACGGCGATGAGCTCGGCGAGCGCGGCGCGCTCGGCCTCGCCCGCAAGCGTCCCGCGCGCCACGCCGAAGGCGATGGCGAGCGCCGCGAAGACCGCGAGCTGGCAGGTGAACGCCTTGGTCGAGGCGACGCCGATCTCGGGCCCGGCGAGGGTCGCCGCGACGACGTCGCTCTCGCGCGCGATGGTCGAGGTCTGCACGTTGACGATCGAAAGGATTTTCTGCCCCTTCGCCCGCGCAAGGCGCAGGGCGGCGAGCGTGTCGGCCGTCTCGCCCGACTGCGACACCACGACGAACAGCCCGCCTTCTTCGAGCGGCGGGTCGCGATAGCGGAACTCCGACGCGATCTCGACCTCGACCGGCAGGCGCGCGAAGCGCTCGAACCAGTATTTGGCGACGAGCGCCGAATAATAGGCCGTGCCGCAGCCGCACAGCGTGATCCGCGACAGCCTGGCGACGTCGACCGGAAGCTCATGCGGCGGCTCGATCTGGCCCGTCGCCATGTCGAGATAATGGGCGAGCGTGCGCGCGACGACCTCGGGCTGCTCGTGAATCTCCTTCGACATGAAGTGGCGATAGCCGCCCTTGTCGACCAGATAGGCCGAGGCGAGCGTCCTGACGCGGCGGCGCGTCACCGGCCGGCCGAAGCTGTCCATGAAAACGGCCGCGGCGCGGCTCACGACCACGACGTCGCCGTCTTCGAGATAGGCGATGGTCTGGGTGAAAGGCGCGAGCGCCAGCGCGTCCGAGCCGAGAAACATTTCGCCCTCGCGGTCGTCCTCGCCGAAGCCGACCGCGAGCGGCGCGCCGCGGCTCGCTCCGATGAGCAGGTCGTTCTCGCCCGCAAACAGCAGGACGAAGGCGAAGGCGCCTTCGAGCCGGGCGACGGCCGCGAGCGTCGCCGCCGTGGGGTCGAGCCCCTCGTCGAGCCCCTGCGACGCCAGATGGGCGATCACCTCCGAATCGGTCTGCGAGGCGAACACATGACCCTGCGCCTTCAGCTCCTCGCGCAGCTCGCGGAAATTCTCGATGATGCCGTTATGGACCACGGCGACCCTGTCGGTCGCATGCGGATGGGCGTTGGCCTCGGTGGCCTTGCCGTGGGTCGCCCAGCGCGTATGGCCGACGCCCGTCGTTCCCTTGAGCGGCCGCTCGGCGAGCAGCGCCTCGAGGTTGCGCAGCTTGCCGCTCGCGCGCCGCCGCTCGATCGCCCCGTGTTCGAGCGTCGCGAGGCCGGCCGAATCATAGCCGCGATATTCGAGCCGCTTGAGCCCCTCGACAAGGATGGGCTGGGCCGGGCCCAGAGCGAGCGCTCCCACAATGCCGCACATGATCTTCTCCCGACGGTCGCCTGAAGCTGCGCCTTTCCATAGCAGCGCCCGCGCCGCGGCGCAGGCGGCTTGCGTCGGGCGCCGCGCAATTTTGCGTAAAAATCCGGACCGGCCGGATCAGCCGCCGCTCTTTCTTTTGCGGAAGCGCGTCGCCCAGCCGGGCTTCTCGACCTGGCGCGCGCGCGCGAGCGCGAGGGCGTCGGGCGCGACGTCCTCGGTGATGACCGCGCCCGTGCCCACATAGGCGCCGTCGCCGACGCGCACCGGCGCGACGAGCGAGGCGTGCGAGCCGATGAAGGCGCCGGCGCCGATCTCGGTGCGGTGTTTGTCGAAGCCGTCGTAATTGCAGGTGATGGTTCCCGCCCCGACATTGGTCTTCGCGCCGACGGAGGCGTCGCCGACATAGCTCAGATGGTTGATCTTGGCTCCGGCGCCGACCTCGGCCGCCTTGGTCTCGACGAAATTGCCGATATGGACCTTCTCGGCCAGCCGGGTTCCGGGGCGCAGCCGCGCGAAGGGGCCGACGGTCGCGTCTTCGCCCACGCTCGCGCCTTCGAGATGCGAGAAGGCGCGGATCTGCGCGCCTGCGGCCACGCTCACGCCCGTCCCGAACACGACATGCGGCTCGACCGTCACATCCTCGCCAAGCGCCGTGTCGAAGGCGAGGGTCACGCTCGGGGGATCGACCAGCGTCGCTCCTTTGGTCATGGCGGCGTCGCGCAGGCGCTTCTGCATCAAGGCTTCGGCGGCGGCGAGCTGGAGCCGGTCGTTGACGCCCATCACCTCGTCCTGGGGCGCGATCAGCGCGCAGGCGGCGAGCTTCAGGAGGCGCGCGGCGGCGACGATGTCCGAGAGGTAATATTCCTTCTGCGCGTTGTCGCAGCCGATCGATTCGAGCAGGCCGAGCGCATGCGCGCCGGCGAGGCCCATGAGGCCGGCGTTGCAGGTCGTCACCTTGCGCTCGTCGGTGTTCGCGTCGCGGTCCTCGCGGATCGATTCGAGGAGGCCGTCCTTCATGATGAGGCGGCCGTAGCCGGTCGGATCGCTCGCCTCGAAGCCGAGGCAGACGACGGCGGTCTCGCCGGCGGCGAGCGCGATGCGCATCTTGGCGTAGGTGTCGGGGCGAACGAGCGGCGTGTCGGCGAAGGCGACGAGCACGTCGTCGAACCCTTCGGCGATCGCCCCGCGCGCGGCGAGCACGGCGTCGGCCGTGCCGCGCCGCTCCGCCTGCACGGCGATCTCGACGTCGGGCGCGATCCGGCGCGCCTCCTCGGCGAGAAGGTCGTGGTCCGGCCCGACCACCACCACGATCCTGTCGGCGCCGGCGTTCGAGACCGCGGCGAGCGCATGGCCGAGCATGGAGCGCCCGGCGACCTTGTGCATGACTTTCGGCAGCTTCGAGCGCATGCGCTTGCCCTGCCCCGCGGCGAGGACGACGGCGAGGCAGGTGCGGCGCGGATAGGCGCCGGTCGGGGTGTCTGCGGACATAAGCGCGAATGCTCCTTGCTGCGGTCGGCCGGCGTCGGCCGGAAAGGGTTCACCATGTCGGTGCGCCGCACAAAAAACGCGCGGCGCCGCGCTCGCCTCACCTTAACCGCGCCCCATTATGCGCTATAAGGCGAGAATTCTAGGGTTCCTTGACAAAAATGGCGCGGCGGCGCCGGAATGACGGGTTCATGATCGACCGCAGGGAGGTTTTGCAGCTCTCGCTCGGGCTGATGGCGACGCCCGCCTTCGCCCAGACCAATGGCGCAGCCGGGGCCCCGGCCGCGCCGCCCCCGGCCGCGCCGCCCGAACGCTTTCCGACCGCCGACGCGACGAGCTTCTCGCCCGAGATGGCGACGCAGGCCGCCCGCGCGCTCGCCGCGGCCCCCTACAAGCCCCCCGAGTCCGATCTCCCGGCCCCGTTCCGCTCGCTCACCTACGACCAGTATGTCGCGATCAACCTGCGGCCGCAGGGCGCGCTGTGGAAAACCGAGAACGTCGGCTTCGCGATCGAGCCGCTGCATCGCGGCTTCATCTTCTCGACGCCGATGCGCATCAACATCGTCGAGAACGGCGTGGCGCGCCGGCTCGTCTATGATTCGAGCCTCTACGACTTCGGCAAGCCGGCGCCGGCGGGGCTCGGCGACATCGGCTTCTCGGGCTTTCGCGTGCTCGCCCCGCGCGAGCATGGCGGCGGCTTCTTCGACCTCGCGACCTTCCAGGGCGCGAGCTTCTTTCGCGCGGTCGGGCGGGGCCTCGATCCGGGGCCGATGGCGCGGGCGCTGGCGATCAAGACCGCCGACCCGGCCGGCGAGGAATTTCCCGTCTTTCGCGTGGTGTGGATCGTGCGCCCGACGCTCGCCGACGCCGCGCTGACGATCTATGCGCTGATCGACTCCGAAAGCGTCGCCGGCGTCTATCGTTTCACGCTGCGGCCGGGCGACACCACGCTGATCGACACGGAATGCACCCTGTTCGCGCGCGCGGCGCTCGACCATTACGGCGTCGCCGCCATGAGCGCGACCCATGTTTCGGGCGCGATCGACCGCACCCGCGCCGACGACGTGCGGCCCCAGATCGGCGAGGTCGACGGGCTCCAGATCCTGACCGGCCGCGACGAATGGATCTGGCGCCCGGTGTCGAACCCGGCGACGCTGCAGGTCTCGACCTTCGTCGACGACAATCCGCGCGGCTTTGGCCTGATGCAGCGCGACCGCGACTTCGACCATTACCAGGACGACGACCAGCACTGGGAGAACCGCCCCTCGCTGTGGATCGAGCCGATCGCCGAAAAGGGCTGGGGCGCGGGCGGCGTGCAGCTCGTCGAGATCCCGTCCGATTCTGAAAACAACGACAACGTTTTGGCCTACTGGCGCCCCTCCGCCGCGCTGCCGGCCGGAGGCGAGGTCTCCTACGCCTATCGCCAGTTCTGGGGCCGCAATCCCGCGCCGCGCCCGCCGCTCGCCATGGTCGTCATGTCGCGCTCGGGGCGCGGGACCGGCAAGCGCCGGCGCTTCATCGTCGAATTCCAGGGCGGCCGGCTCGGCGAGATCCGCAACGGCGACGACGTCGTGCCGAAAGTCGTCGCGTCGCCGGGATCGATTCCGCTCGTGCGGACGTTTCAGAACGCCGACCGGGCGACCTGCCGGGTGATGTTCGAGCTCGACCCCGCCGGCGAAAATCATTCCGAACTGCGTCTTTCGCTCTTCTCGAAGGACGAGCCCATCAGCGAAACCTGGATCTATCGATGGACGGCGTGACGAAGGCCGATCTCGCCCTCGCCCGGGCGCCCGGACGCCCCGGCGACGAAACCTTTCCCTGCATGCCGGCGGAATCCCCGCTCGACATGCCGGCCCAGAGCCTGTCGCGCTTCGACCCGAAGAGCCGGCGCGGAAACGTCCTCTCCCACCCATGGGCCGGCGCCTTTCTGGCGCGGCTCGTGGTGTTTGGCGGCTGTCTCGCGCTCACCGGCTACGGGGCCTATGAGATGTATCGCGTCGTCGACGTCGGCGGCGTGACCCTGCTCGAATGGGCGCTGCTCATCCTCTTCGTCGCCAATTTCTCGTGGATCGCGCTCGCTTTCACGAGCGCGGTCGCCGGCGTGTTCTGGCTCGTTTTCCTCGCGCCCCGCCCGCCCGCGACGCCGGCCGCGCTGCATCAGCGCACGTCGATCGTGATGCCGATCTACAATGAGGC
Source organism: Methylocella sp. (assembly GCF_044226135.1). Lineage (NCBI taxonomy): Bacteria > Pseudomonadati > Pseudomonadota > Alphaproteobacteria > Hyphomicrobiales > Beijerinckiaceae > Methylocella > Methylocella sp. The sequence continues at coordinate 27,728 of NZ_JBGAHM010000012.1, forward strand.
GCCGGGGCGCATCTTTTCGGCGCTCGAGGCCATGATCGAGGAGGTCGACGCGACCGGCCTCGGCGAGGCGTTCGACTGGTTCTTCCTCTCCGACACGACCGACCCCGACGTGTTTCTCGCCGAGGAGGCGGCTTACGCGGGCCTCGCCAGCCGCCTCGCCGGCAGGGCGCGCGTCTATTACCGGCACCGCCCGAAGAACGTGAACCGCAAGGCCGGCAACATCGAGGATTTCGTCACGCGCTGGGGCGGGCGCTACGACCACATGATCGTGCTCGACGCCGACAGCCTGATGACCGGCCACGCCGTCGTCTCGCTCGCCGCGGCGATGGAGGCCGACCCCGACGCCGGCATTATCCAGACCCTGCCGCTGATCATCAACCGCAACACGCTGTTCGCGCGGCTGCAGCAGTTCGCGGCGCGCATCTACGGGCCGGTCATCGCCGCCGGCGTGTCGGTCTGGATGGGACGGCAGGGCAATTACTGGGGCCACAACGCCATCATCCGCACCCGCGCCTTCGCCGCCCATTGCGGGCTGCCGACGCTGCGCGGACGCCCGCCCTTCGGCGGCCATATCCTGAGCCACGATTTCGTGGAGGCGGCGCTCATCCTGCGCGCGGGCTATGGCGTCTACATGCTGCCGACGCTCGGCGGCAGCTATGAGGAGAGCCCGCCGTCGCTGATCGACCTTTCGGCGCGCGACCGGCGCTGGTGCCAGGGCAATCTGCAACATCTGCGCGTGCTGCCCGCGAAGGGGTTTCGCCTCGCCTCGCGCCAGCATTTCATCACCGGCATCGTCGCCTATGTCGCCTCGCCTCTGTGGATGCTGCAAATTCTCGTCGGCGTCGTGATCGTGATCCAGGCGAGCTATATCCGGCCCGAATATTTCACCAACGACTTCATGCTGTTTCCGACATGGCCGCGCTTCGACGCGGCGCGGTCGCTGCAGCTGTTCGCGCTGACCATGGCGATCCTGCTCGCGCCGAAGTTCATGGGGCTGCTGCTCGCCCTGTTCGAGACGCGCACGCGCCGCGGCTGCGGCGGGGCGCTGCGCCTCACCCTGTCGTCGCTGTTCGAGATCGTCATGTCGGCGCTCCTCGCCCCGATCATGATGCTGATCCAGGCGGGCCATGTGCTGCACTTCGTGTTCGGCTTCGACACCGGCTGGGACCCGCAGCGGCGCGACGACGGCTCGATTCCGTTCCGCGCCATCGTGCGGCGGCACCGCGCTCATGTGGCGCTCGGCGTCGTCATGCTGATCGCCGGCTTCATGATCGCGCCTTCGCTCGCGGCCTGGATGTCGCCGACCATCGTCGGCCTGATCCTCGCGATCGTCCTGTCTTGGTCGACGGGGCTGCTCGGCGTCGGCCTCGCCTTTCGCCGCGCCGGCCTGCTGCTGACGCCCGAGGAGCAGTCGCAGCCGCCGCTCGTGGTGCGCGCCAACGATCTCGCGCGCAAGCGCGCGCAGGACGAACAGGACGCCGCGCCGCCGATCGAGGACGAAAGCTTCTGGGCGCGGCACCTCGCCTGGCTGCCGGCCGGCCTGAAGCGCGGCGACATCACCGCCGAATGGGCGCTCGCCAAGGCCCGGCTCGAAGAGGCCAGCACGCGCGAGGACGCGTTTGAGGCGATGCGGCCCAAGGAGCGCATGGCGCTGCTGCATGACCGATCGCTGATCGCCCGCCTGCTCGCCCTGCCCGCCGGGAGACGTCCCCCGGCCGGCCCCTGAGGCCGCGCGCGTCTTACACGCCGGCCGAAGCCGGCGCGGCGGGGAGCGGCCCGCAAAAGACCGCGCGACGCGCCGCGCCCTATTCCGCGAGGCCGAGATAGCCGGCGGCCTGCAGCCGCCAGTGCTCGAGCTTGAAGCCGCGCCCGCCAAGGAACGGCAGCATCGACATCGGCCAGCATTCGAGCGTCCAGGGACCGCCCCAATGGCGCACCAGCACGGGATATTTGTAGCCGCACGCCTTGTACAGGAAGGCGGCCCTGGCGCGGATCTTCTTGTCCTGGTCGCTCAGGGAGGCGTCAAGCTCCGCGTGATAGGAATTGCGATCGGCCGAGAGCTGGCCGGCGCGGGTGCGGAAACACCCCAGAATGGCGTCGACGGTCACGAGCGGCGCGCGCCGCGCGAAGCGTCGCCAGAGGTCGAAATCGCCGGCGAGGCGGAACGAGGCGTTGAGGCCGCCGGCCGCCTCCCACAGCTTCGGGCGCCAGAAGGTGCCTTCCTGCTGGATGAAATGGACCGAGAAGCGGCCGTCGAAAATGCCGGCGGCGATGGCGGTCTGCGGCAGCGGCCTGACCGGCGACAGGAACAGGGATTCGCCCGACTCGGCGAGCACGGTCGAGCGGCCGGTGAGCCATTCGACGTCAGGATAGGCCGCGAACACCGAGGCGACCGTCGCGAACGCGCCCGGCTCGAAGCGGTCGTCGGCGTTGATCCAGGTCATCGCGTCGGCCGGCCCGCAATGGGCGAAGCCCTTGTTCACGCCGTCATAGAGGCCCTTGTCCTTCTCGACCGCATAGGTGAAGTCGATTCCGCGGCAGGCGATGGGGAAGCCTTCGGCGAAGCGTTTCTTCCATTCGTCGAGCAGCGCCGCCGTGCTGTCGGTCGAGCCTGCGTCCTGGACATGATAATGAATCGAGAAATCGCCCGCCTGCGAGATCACGCTCAGCATGGTCTCGTTGAGAAAGCGCTCTCCATTGAAAACGGGCGTGACGATATTGAAACGCATTCCCCCACCATGCCGACAAGCCGCGCGCTCGCGCCTTTGAGGCGCCGGCGCATCTTTGCCCCGTTCAGCGCCGCGCCACAAGGCCGCGCGGCGTTCGCGCCATGAGACGCTTTGACGAAAGCCGAAACATCGCCCATACCTCGGCGAATTAAGCTGCGCCTTTTGGACGCTGGTCGTCCGAGGGCGCCGAAGACGGAAGACGGCCGCCGTTTCGCGACGCCTTCATGACGCCGCGCCCGCAACGTCCAGAATGACGCCGAACGCGCACCATCGTTGAGACGCCGGCGCCGCGACGGCCCCGGCGGCGACGGCGCGGCCCGCGGCGCCATCGAAGCAGGTTTCCCATGACCTCCATGCAGTCGTTTCCGCCGCCAAACGCCGAGCTCGCCCCGACCCGGCGCGAGCTGCGGCGTCTGAAGCTCTTCGACCTCGCGGCGGAGCGCCTACGCGCCTTCGTGAGAAAACGCCGCTCGCCGCTGCCGAGCGTGAGCCAGTGCGGGCAGGACCTGTTCGTCGCCGAGCATATCTTCCGGCGCAAGCGCGGCGGCTTCTTCCTCGAGATCGGCGGCGGCGACGGCCGCTATCTGTCGAACACGCTGGTGCTCGAGCTTTATCTCGACTGGCGCGGCGTTCTGGTCGAGCCGACGCAGGCGTTCGAGGCGCTCAGGCGCAACCGTCCCAACGCCGCCTGCGTGCGTGCGGCGCTCTCCGACCGCCGCAAGCGCGTGCGCGTGACCGAAGTCACGGACATGGGCCAGGTCGCCATGAATCCGGGCGTCGCCGAGGCGAACACGCTGCTTTCGGTGGTCGAGGACGCGGACGCCCCGAGCGCCTATGAGGCGCCGCATTTCGGTTCGGTCGTCGACAGCTATGTGGTCGAGGCGATGACGCTCGACGAGGTGCTGACCGAAACCGGCGCGCCGGCGACGATCGACTATTTCAGCTTCGACGTCGAAGGCCATGAATTCGAGATTCTTCGGGATTTTCCCTTCGACAAATGGCGCTTCAACTGCCTCGGCGTCGAACGGCCCTCCGAGGAGCTTCACAAGCTCCTGTGCGAGAAGGATTATTTCCTCATTCGCGACGACGGGCCGCTCGACTGGTTCTATCTGCGGCGCGATTTTCTGGTCGAGTGGTTCGCCAGCCTCGACTGATCCCGCGCGCCGCCGGCTCCTGCGGCGGATGGGCATTTTTCTGCGGCGTGATATGAACGAAAGCGTCGCCGCAGCGTTCTATCCTGGGACCCAGCGATTCGCGCGACATGCGGCGGCCGACGCGGCTAAGACAAAGGAAATTTTCGCCATGGCCTTCCGGGCGACGTTCAAAACGGCAACGCTTCTTCTCGCCGCCGCCGCGCTCGCGGCGACCGCCGGAGCCGCCTCGGCGCAGACGAAGCGCCAGCGCGCCCAGGCCGCGCGCGCGCCCTATGCGACCGAGCCGCCGCCGCTCACCGTCAACAAGCGCAGCTTTCTCGATCCGGGCCCGGTCGTGCCGGTCGGCAGCATGTCAAGCTACATGACCTCGCAGACGATCTTTTCGCGCACGCCGGACCAGACGGCGCATCGCTCGCTCTACGGCAACGAGACGCTTCCCGCGCCGCTCGAAGTTCCCGGGCGCCCGCAGCCGATCGTGACCTGGGAAACCCCGCGGGCCGACCCGTACTGAGCGTTTCGCCGCCAGTCGACAGCCCCTCGCCTCCTTCGGGGCGAGGGGTTTTTGCGCGTCGCCAGCCAGAGCCAGAGGCGTCACCAGGCCGATCTGGCGTCCTCGCCGCCCCGGTTGAGATGCACCTTGAGGTCGACATGATCGACCCAGGCGAGCGGCACATGATGGCGGGGCTCGTCCGGCGCGCCATTCTCATTCTCGAGTTCGATCGACCCATCGCCTTCCAGATGGTCGACGGCGCCGATTCGCACGCCGTCGGAGCCGACCACGTCCATATGGGCGACGATCTGGCTCGCCTGCGCGGCCGCGAGGCGCGACGCGGCCTCAGCGTCCGTTCCGGGCGTTGAGGCGGGCGCGGCCGCCCGAGTCCCGGTCGAGGCGGCGGCGACCGAAGCGGCGTGGGTCGAAGGCAGGGGGGCGGCGGCGGCCCCGCCGAGGCGGCCCGTCCAGCCCTCGCGGCGCCAATAGGTCTCCCGTTCGTCGATGTCGACGGCGCCGGCGCGGTCGAGGATGTCGACCGCGCGCTGATATTCATGCTCGAGCGGACGCACCGAAACCATGAAGCCGCCGCGCCGCAGCCCCTCGGCATAGGCGCGCCGGTCTTCATCCGGCAGGAAAAGCTCCTTCAGCGCCTCCCAGAAGCCTGGCTTCCCGTCCTCGCGCGGCGGATCGTCGGCGAGATGCTCCTCGCCCGTGACCAGCACCCGGCTCGGCGCGACGCCCGCCTGCATGAGGTCGGCCGCCGCGGCCTCCGCCTCCTCACGCGTGTCGAACAGGGCGGCGATGGCGTGGCTGTGGGAGCTTGAACGTTCGACGTCGATCATTCTTCGTCTCCAGAGGTCGCCGGCGTGACGGCCGGCAGGGCGAACGGGGTTGGGAACGAGCGGGGCGCGCCTGAGTTCCGCCCCGCCGACGCAAAGCGCGAAGAAAGCCGCAAGAAGAAAGCCGCAAACGGAAACGGCCGCGCCGGGCGAAAACCCGGCGCGGCCGTCGTGATCGAGCGTTAAGGCGCGAGCGGCGCGCGCCGCGGTCAGCGAACCTCGACCTTGAGCGCCTCCAGGATCGAGTCGCCCATCTGCGCGGTCGAGATCGACGGGCCGCCGGCGGCGATGTCGGCGGTGCGCAGCCCCTTGGCCAGCACCGCGGCGATCGAGCGGTCGAGCCGGTCGGCGAGGTCGTTCATGTTGAACGAATACCGCAGCGCCATCACCAGCGACGAAATCATGGCGATGGGATTGGCGATCCCCTTGCCGGCGATGTCCGGCGCCGAGCCATGCACCGGCTCGTACAGGGCCTTGCGCGCGCCGGTCGTCGCGTTGCGCTCGCCGAGCGAGGCGGACGGCAGCATGCCGAGCGAGCCGGTCAGCATGGCGGCGACGTCGGAGAGCATGTCGCCGAACAGATTGTCGGTGACGATCACGTCGAACTGCTTCGGCCGGCGCACGAGCTGCATGCCGAGCGCGTCGGCAAGCTGATGCTCGAGCTCGACGTCGGGGAATTCGCGCGTGTGCATGGCCGAGATGAGCTCGTGCCACAGCACGCCCGACTTCATGACGTTGCGCTTCTCCGACGAGGTGACCTTGTTGCGGCGCTTGCGCGCGAGTTCGAAGGCGATGCGGCCGATGCGCTCGATCTCATAGGTGTCATAGACCTGCGTGTCGATGGCGCGGCGCTGGCCGTCGCCGAGATCGATGATCTGCTTCGGCTCGCCGAAATAGACGCCGCCGGTCAGTTCCCGCACGATCAGGATGTCGAGGCCGTCGACGATCTCGCGCTTCAGCGAGGAGGCGTCGGCGAGCGCAGGGTAGCAGATGGCGGGGCGCAGATTGGCGAAGAGCTGCATGTCCTTGCGCAGGCGCAGCAGGCCGGCCTCGGGGCGCACGTCATAGGGCACGGCGTCCCATTTCGGGCCGCCGACGGCGGCGAGCAGCACGGCGTCGGCGGCCTGCGCGCGCGCCATGTCGTCTTCGCTGATGGCGACGCCATGGGCGTCATAGGCCGAGCCGCCGACGAGGCCCTTTTCGATCTCGAACTGGACGAGGCCCTCGGCCCCGAGGAAGGCCGCGAGCTTTTCGACCTCGGCCATCACCTCCGGGCCGATGCCGTCTCCGGGCAGCACGAGAAGCTTGTAGGTCGTCATGGCGATAAGGTCCCGTTGTTGCGAGGCGCGCGGAAGCGAGGGCGGCGCGAGCGAAACGCCGCGCCGCCGGCCGCCCGGGTCGACGGATGGCGGCGTCGCGGCGCGTCTTTTTGGAAGGGTCTTACAAGAGAAAACGCCGCCCGGCGAGGGGCGGCGCCAAGGCCTTGCTGGAAAACGCCGCTCAGGCGGCGGCGAGCTGGCGCAGAACGTAGGACAGAATGCCGCCGTTCTTGAAGTAGTCGAGCTCGTCGAGGGTGGCGATGCGGCAGAGCAGCGGCACCTTCTTCTTCTTGCCGTCGGCGTATTCGACCGACATCTCCATCTTCTGGCGCGGCTGCAGCTCCTCGCCGAGGCCATGGATGGTGACGAGCTCGTCGCCCTTGAGGCCAAGGCTCCTCCAGCTCGTGCCCGGCTCGAAGGTCAGCGGCAGCACGCCCATGCCGACGAGATTCGAGCGATGGATGCGCTCGAAGGATTCGGCGATCACCGCGCGCACGCCGAGCAGGCGCGTGCCCTTGGCCGCCCAGTCGCGCGAGGAGCCGTTGCCATATTCGGCGCCGGCGAAGATCACCAGCGGCACGCCGTCGGCCTGATACTTCATGGAGGCGTCGAAGATCGACAGCTCCTCGCCGTCGGGCCAGTGCTTGGTGTAGCCGCCCTCCGGCACGACGCCGTCCTGCTCGCGGATGAAGTTCTTGATGCGGATGTTGGCGAAGGTGCCGCGCATCATGATCTCATGATTGCCGCGGCGCGTGCCGTACTGGTTGAAGTCCTTCTGGGAGACCTGACGTTCGAGCAGATAGGAGCCGGCCGGGGACGCCGCCTTGATCGAGCCCGCGGGCGAGATGTGGTCGGTGGTGATCTTGTCGCCGAACAGCGCCAGGACGCGCGCGTCGACGATGTCCTTGACGGGCTCGGGCTCGGGCGTCAGCCCCTCGAAATAGGGCGGGTTCTGCACATAGGTCGAGCCCATGTCCCAATTGTAGGTCTCGCCCTCGGGCGCCTTGACCTTGCGCCAGTTGACGTCGCCGGCGAAGACGTCGGCGTAGCGCTCCTTGAACACCTTCTTGGTGACGAAGGCCTCGATATATTCGGCGACCTCCTCGTCGGACGGCCAGATGTCCGAGAGATAGACCGGGTTGCCCTTCTTGTCATGGGCGAGCGGCTCGGTCTTGAGGTCCTTCGCCACGGTGCCGGCCAGCGCATGGGCGACGACGAGCGGCGGCGAGGCGAGATAGTTCGCCTGCACGTCGGGGCTGATGCGGCCCTCGAAGTTGCGGTTGCCGGACAGCACGGCCGAGGCGACGATCCCATTGTCGTTGATCGACTTCGAGATTTCCGGCGCGAGCGGGCCGGAGTTGCCGATGCAGGTGGTGCAGCCGAAGCCGACCAGGTTGAAACCGACCTTGTCGAGGAACTTCTGCAGCCCCGACGCCGAGAGATATTCCGCCACCACCTGGCTCCCGGGCGCGAGCGAGGCCTTGACCCAGGGCTTCGAGGTCAGGCCCTTCTCGACCGCGTTGCGGGCGAGCAGGCCGGCGGCGATCAGCACGCTCGGATTCGAGGTGTTGGTGCAGGAGGTGATGGCGGCGATGACCACGTCGCCATGGCCGAGGTTGAAGTCCTTGCCCTCGACCGGGAAGCGTTTGTCGAGCTCGCCGGGCTTTTTGTATTCGGTTTCGAGCGACTTGACGAAGCCGGCGCCGACGCCTTCGAGCGGGATGCGGCCTTCGGGGCGCTTCGGGCCGGCCATCGAGGGCACGACGGTCGAGAGATCGAGCTCGAGCGTGTCGGTGAAGACCGGCTCGGGCGAACGGCTGGTGCGGAACAGGCCCTGCGCCCGGGCGTATTGCTCGACGAGCGCCACGCGGGCGGTGGAGCGGGCCGAGACGGTCAGATAGTTGAGCGTCTCGCCGTCGACCGGGAAGAAGCCGCAGGTCGCGCCATATTCCGGGCCCATGTTGGCGATGGTGGCGCGGTCGGCGAGCGAAAGGTGGTTGAGGCCGGAGCCGAAGAATTCGACGAACTTGCCGACGACGCCCTTCTGTCGCAGCATCTGCGTGACGGTCAGCACGAGGTCGGTCGCGGTGACGCCTTCCTGGAGGTCGCCATAGACCTTGAAGCCGATGACCTCGGGCAGCAGCATGGAGAGCGGCTGGCCGAGCATGCAGGCTTCGGCCTCGATGCCGCCGACGCCCCAGCCGAGCACCGAGAGGCCGTTGACCATGGTGGTGTGCGAATCGGTGCCGACCAGCGAATCGGGATAGGCGACCTCGACCGTCTCGGCCTTGCCGCGCGCCGGCTTGAACTTCTCTTTCTTGGTCCAGACCGTCTGGGCGAGATATTCGAGATTGACCTGGTGGCAGATGCCGGTGCCGGGCGGCACGACGCGGAAATTGTCGAACGACCCCTGGCCCCATTTCAGGAAGCGGTAGCGCTCGCCGTTGCGCTGATATTCGAGATCGACGTTGGTCTTGAACGCCTGCTTCGAACCCGCCGCGTCGACGATGACCGAATGGTCGATCACAAGGTCGACAGGAACGAGCGGGTTGATCTTCTGCGGGTCGCCGCCAAGCGCGGTCATGGCGTCGCGCATCGCCGCGAGATCGACCACGGCGGGAACGCCGGTGAAGTCCTGCATCAGCACGCGCGTCGGGCGGAAGGCGATCTCGCGCTCGGTCTTGCCCTTGTTGTCGAGCCAGGCCGCGACGGCCTCGATGTCCTCCTTGGTGACCGAACGCCCGTCCTCGAAGCGCAGCAGGTTCTCGAGCAGGATCTTCATCGAGAACGGCAGCTGCGAAATGCCCTTGAGCCCGTTCTTCTCCGCAGCCTTAAGCGAGTAGTAATGGTAGGTCTTGCGGCCGACGGTGAGCTTCTTGCGGCATTTGAAACTGTCGAGGGAGGCCATTGGGATTTTTCTCCGCGCGGACCGGTGGGAAGGAAGAACGAAAAGCACAGTTTGGAGCGCTTATAAATAATTTGTACGCCGAGAGCTATACGCGATAGAGAGGCGCCCGACGCATTTCGCGCGAGTTTTTCACCGGCTTTTTCATGCGGATTTCCGATGCGGCTTGAGGCCTTTCGCGTGAGCGTCGAACGCGGCGGACGGCGCGTTCTGAACGACGTCTCCTTCGCGCTCGAAAGCGGCGAGATGATCGTCGCGACGGGCCGCAACGGCGCGGGCAAGTCGACGCTTCTGCGCGCGCTCGCGGGCCTTCTGCCGCTCGCCTCGGGACGCGTCGAGCTTGCGCCCGCGCCGGATGGCGGGCTCGGCGAATGCGCGCATTACGTTGGTCATGCGGACGCTCTCAAGGGCGCGCTCGCCGCGCGCGAAAATCTCGAATTCTTCGCCGCCATGCTGGATGCGGGCCAAGGCGGGGCGCGGCCGCTCGACGCGCTTGCGGCGTTCGGCCTCGCCCATGTCGCCGAGATTCCGGCCGCCTATCTGTCCGCCGGCCAGAAGCGCCGCGTCGCGCTCGCGCGGCTCCTTGTCGCGCGCCGTCCGGTGTGGCTGCTCGACGAGCCGACCACCGCGCTCGACGTCGCCGCCGCCGCGCAGCTCGTCGCGATCATCAGGGCGCATCTCGCGGACGGCGGCCTCGTCGTCGCCTCGACCCACACGAAGCTCGACGTCGAGGCGCGCGAACTGCCGCTTGGAGCTGCAGCTTGACCAAAGAATTTGCGCCGCAAGCCTCGCCGCAGAGACGTTCTCCCGCGCCCCTTGGCGCGCTGTTCGCGCGCGAGCTGCGCGTCGGGCGACGCATCGGCGGGGCCGCGAGCCTCGGCGTGGTGTTCTTCCTCATGCTCGTCGCGCTCACCCCTTTCGCCGTCGGGCCGGATCTCGCGCTGCTGTCGCGAATCGCGCCGGCGATTCTCTGGATCGCCGCCCTGCTCGCGACGCTGATCGGCCTCGACCGCCTGTTCCAGTCCGACCATGAGGACGGCTCGCTCGACCTCATGATGATGAGCCGCGCGCCGCTGGAGCTCGTCACGCTGGTCAAATGCGCGGCGCACTGGCTTTTGACCGGGCTGCCGCTCGTCGTCGCCGCGCCCTTCTTCGGCCTGATGCTCGGCGCGCCGCCGGGCGGATTGTGGAGCGTCACGCTGTCGCTTCTCGTCGGCACGCCGGCGCTGACCCTCATCGGCGCGATCGGCGCCGCGCTCACGGTCAGCCTGCGGCGCGGCGGACTGCTGCTGCCGGTGCTCATCCTGCCGTTCTGCGCGCCGGTGCTGATCTTCGGCGTCGCGGCGTCAGCTGCGGGCGTGGAGCTGTCTCCGGCGCCTGCGGCCCCGCCCTTTCTCATTCTCGGGGCGATCAGCCTTCTGGCCCTCGTCGGCGCGCCGGTCGCCGCCGCGTCGGCGCTGCGGCAGATGAGCGAATAGGCCGGCAAGGCTGGCGCAAGGCGAAGGCGGCACGCTCGTCCCGGGATTTTGAAAGGGAGCGAAGCGAATGCCGGCACAGGCGAAGTCCAGGGCTTTTGCGCGCCGCGCCACGGCGGCCGGCGGCGCGGCGCTGCTCTCGCTCTGCCTCTTGGCCGCAGCCGAGGCGCAGTCGCGCCGCGGCGGCTTCGGCGGCGCTGACGGCGGCTTTTCACGCGCCGCCGGGGACGGCCGCGAGGGCGGGTGGAGCGAACGGCAGGCGGACGGACCGCAGGCGGGCGGATGGGACGGCGGGCGCCCAGACGGCGCCGCCCCGCCCGGCCGCCCGCCCGGGCCGCCGTGGAGGCCGCCAAATCCGCCCGGCCCGCCGGGGCCGAATCCGCCTCGCCCGCCGAACGGACCGGGGCGCTGGGATCCATGGCAGGCGGGCGCGGCCGCCGCGGCGGCGACGGTCGGGATCGAGGCCGTGCAGCAGAACGACTGGAATTCCGGGCCGGCCAGCGTCGGCGCGCCGCCGGCGCCGCCGCCGCCGCCACCCGCTGGCCGCGGCGAATGCGATGACGGGGGGGGGGGGGCGGGCGCCGCGGGGTCGGCGCAGCGTCCGTCCGCGTCGCAGGGCGGCGGCTGGCGCTCGGGCGGCGGCTGGATTTCCGAATAGGCCGCCCCGCCGGGCCGCGCGGCGAAGATTTGATCGACACGGCGCGACGCTTTTGCTGCGGCGCCGAAGACGGGCGCCCCCCGGGGGGGCCGCGAAGCCTGTGATGGACGCATAGGCCGCCCCGCACGACTTCGACACGAACGTGCAAAGCTTGGCCGAACGGCGGCGCTGATTGCGTTTCCGTTCGGAAAAGCTTAGAGAAACGGCCGCAATCGACGCTCGTTGCGAGCCGGCGCTTTCATCGCACGGCGCGCGACGGGCCAAAATCAGCCATTGTTCAAGAGCGCCGCCCGCGGGCCTGCGGAGCGCACCTTCAGGCGGCCGGCCGTTTCATGCGCAATTACGCCAATCCGTCGAATTTCCTGCAGCTCGCCGGCGCGGCTGCGCCCGTTATCGCCGGGCTGACGGCGCTCGCCTTCGCGGCGGGGCTCTATCTCGCCTTTTTCGTCGCGCCGGCCGACTACCAGCAGGGCGAGACGGTGCGCATCATGTATCTGCATGTGCCCGCCGCATGGATGTCGCTGTTCGTCTACGCCGTGATGACTTCGGCCGCGCTCGGCACGCTGGTCTGGCGCCATCCGCTCGCCGACGCGGCGCAGAAGGCCGCGGCCCCGCTCGGCGCCGGCTTCACCTTCCTGTGCCTCGTCACGGGCTCGCTGTGGGGCAAGCCGATGTGGGGCGCCTGGTGGGTCTGGGACGCGCGGCTGACCTCGGTGCTGGTGCTGTTCCTGATCTATCTCGCGCTCATCGCCTTGTGGCGCACCATCGACGATCCAGGCCGGGCCGCGCGCGCGGCGGCGATCTTCACGCTGGTCGGCGCGGTCAACATCCCGATCATCAAGTTTTCCGTCGACTGGTGGAACACGCTGCACCAGCCGGCCTCGGTGTTCCGCCTTGGCGGACCCGCGATCGCGCCGTCGATGCTCTGGCCTCTGCTGGCCATGGCCGTCGCCTTCACGCTTTTGTTCCTGACCCTTCACCTCCTGGCGATCCGCAACGAAATCCTGCGCCGGCGCCTGCGCCGTCTCGCGATCCTCGCCGCCGAGGCGGAGGACGCGGGCTTCGCCGCCGCCCCTCTTGGAGCCGCGCAATGACCGATCCGCATGTCGCCTACGTCGCCGCCGCCTACGGCTTCGGCGCGCTCGTCCTGGGCGGAATGGTTTTCGCGACGCTTGCCGATTATTCGGCCCTGAAGCGGGCTCTGGCGCGCTTTCCCCAGCGCGGGACGCGCGATCGATGACCGCCGCCGAAGACGCCGCGCCGCCGCCGCGCAAGCGCCGGCCGCTTCTCGTCTATCTGCCGCTCGCCCTGTTCGCCGCGCTTGCGACGCTGTTTCTCTTCAGGCTTTATGCGGGCGACGCCTCGCGCCTGCCCTCGGCGCTGATCGACCGGCCGGTCCCCGTCTTTTCTCTGCCGGGCGTCGAAGGGCTCAAGGGGGCGGACGGCCTGTCCGACGCCGATCTGCGCCAGGGCCATGTCACGGTCCTGAACATCTTCGCCTCATGGTGCGTGCCCTGCCGCGAGGAACATCCGGTGCTGGAGGGCCTCGCCGCCGATCCCGCCTTCAAGGACACGGGCGCGCGGCTCGTCGGCCTCGCCTACAAGGATTCGCCGCAGAACGTGCGCAGTTTCCTGACGCGGCTTGGCAACCCGTTCGCTACGATCGGCGCGGATGAAAAGGGCCGCGCCGCGATCGACTTCGGCGTCTATGGCGTGCCCGAAACCTATGTCGTGCGCGGCGACGGAACCATCGCCTATCGTTTCGTCGGGCCGCTGACGCCGGAGACGGCGCGCGACACGCTGCTGCCGGAAATTCGGAAAGCGTCCGGGCAGGTCTGACGCGTCCCTGAGCGATTCCGCGCGCCGCCCCGCCTCACAGACCGAGGTCGGAAAGACCCGGATGGTCGTCGGGCCGCCGGCCGAGCGGCCAGCGGAATTTCCTGTCCGCCTCGCGGATCGGCAGGTCGTTGATCGAGGAGAAGCGCCGGCGCATCAGGCCGCTCGCGTCGAACTCCCAGTTCTCGTTGCCGTAGGAACGGAACCAGCTGCCGCTGTCGTCATGCCACTCATAGGCGTAGCGCACGGCGATGCGTTCGCCGGCGCAGGCCCAGAGCTCCTTGATGAGGCGATAGTCGAGCTCCTTCGCCCATTTGCGCGTCAGAAAGGCGACGATCTCCGCGCGACCCTCGATGAATTCGGCGCGGTTGCGCCAGCGGCTGTCCGGCGTATAGGCGAGCGAGACGTTTTCCGGATCGCGGCTGTTCCAGCCGTCTTCCGCGAGGCGAACCTTCTTCGTCGCGCTCTCGGGCGTGAAGGGCGGCGCGATGGGGGACATCTTCCTGTCTCCTTCCCATGCGGCGCGAGGCCGCAGGCCCGAAACGATAGGCGTTCGCTGCGCGGCGTTCAACGCCGCGCGCCGCCTATTCGCCCCGCCCCGCGAGCTTCAGCCAGTCCTCCTCGCTGATCGTCTCGATGCCGAGTTCAGCCGCCTTGGCGAGCTTCGAGCCGGCGCCGGGGCCGGCCACCACCAGATCGGTTTTTCTGGACACGGACGCGGCCACCTTGGCGCCGAGCCGCTCGGCCATGGCCTTGGCCTCGTCGCGCGTCATGCGCTCGAGCGCGCCGGTGAACGCCACCGTCTTGCCGGCGACCGGGCTCGTCGAGACGATCGCCTCCATCGGCTGCGGGCTCACCTGCGCGAGCAGCGCGTCGAGCGCGTCTTCGTTGCGCGGCTCCATGAAAAAATCGGCGACCGCCTCGGCGACGACCGGGCCGACGCCGTCGATGTTGTTGATCTCGGCGCGCGGCTCGCTGTCGGGCGCGGCGAGGCGCGCCGTCTCGCGCAGCGCCGCGAAGGTCCCGAAATGGCGCGCGAGCCGGCGCGCGTTGGTCTCGCCCACATGGCGGATCCCGAGCGCATAGATGAAGCGGTTCAGCGGCGGCGCGCGGCGCGCCTCGATCGCGGCGAACAGGTTGCGCGCCGAGACCTCGCCAAAACCCTCGCGGTCCTTGAATTTTTTGAGCGCGGCCCGGTCGCGTTCGGCGAGCGTGAAGATGTCGGCCGCCGTGCGGATCGTCCCGTCGGCGAAAAGCTGCTCGATCAGCCTGTCGCCGAGCCCCTCGATATCGAGCGCGCCGCGCGAGGCGAAATGCTTCAGCCGCTCGATCGCCTGCGCCGCGCACACGAGCCCGCCCGTGCAGCGGCGCACGACGTCGGCGACGCCGGTCTTCTCGTCGATCTCGCGCAGCGCCGCCGAGCCGCAGACCGGGCAATGGTCGGGAAACGCATAGGGCGCGGCGCCCGGCGGGCGCTTTTCCAGGACGACGCCGACGACCTGCGGGATCACGTCGCCCGCGCGCTGGACGCGCACCGTGTCGCCGACGCGGATGTCCTTGCGGGCGATCTCGTCCTCATTGTGCAGCGTGGCGTTGGAGACGACGACGCCGCCGACCGTGACGGGGTCGAGCCGCGCCACCGGCGTCAGCGCGCCGGTGCGCCCGACCTGGATTTCGATGGCGCGCAGCACAGTCGTCGCCTGCTCGGCCGGGAATTTATGCGCGACCGCCCAGCGCGGGGCGCGCGAGACGAAGCCGAGCCGTTCCTGCAGCGCCAGCGAATCGACCTTGTAGACCACGCCGTCGATGTCATAGGGCAGGCCCGCGCGCATCTCCTCGACGCGGCGATAGCAGGCGAGAAGCTCTTCCGGCGAATGGCCGAGCGTGGTCAGCGGATTGACCGGCAGGCCATAGGATCGAAACGCCTCGATCATGCCAAGCTGCGTCGCCGCAGGCGGCGCGGGCTCGATCTCGCCCCAGGCGTAGGCGAAGAAATGCAGCGGGCGCGCGGCCGTCACTTCGGGGTCGAGCTGGCGCAGCGAGCCCGCCGCCGCGTTGCGCGGATTGGCGAAAAGCGGCCTGCCGGCCTCGGCCTGACGCGCGTTGAGCGCGGCGAAATCGGCGCGGTCCATATAGACCTCGCCCCTGACCTCCAGAATTTCGGGCGGCGCGCCGCGGAGACGGTCGGGGATTTGCTCAAGCGTGCGGACGTTGGCGGTCACGTCCTCGCCCTCAAAGCCGTCGCCGCGCGTCGCGGCCTGCGTCAGGACGCCGTTTTCAAACCGCAACGCGCAGGACAGCCCGTCGATCTTGGGCTCGGCCGTGACGGCGAGCGGGGCTTCCGCGTCAAGGCCCAGAAAGCGCCGCACCCGCGCGACGAACTCGAACGCCTCCGCGTCGGAAAAGACGTTGCCGAGCGACAGCATCGGAATTTTGTGGCGGATCTTGGCGAATTTCTCCGAAGGCGCGGCGCCGACCCTGCGCGTGAGCGAGTCCGCCTGGGAAAGCTGCGGAAACCGTTTCTCGAGCTCGCCGTAACGCCGGCGCAGCAGGTCATATTCGGCGTCGGAGACGGACGGCGCGTCCTGCTGATAATAGCGCGCGTCATGGCCGGCGATCTCCTCGCCGAGCTTTCGATGTTCGCGCTTCGCCTGCGCGGGCGTCATGTCGGCGACGGGTTTCGGCTGCTTCATGGCTTCGTCCGGGATCGCTTCGGACCTTGCGGGAGACCGGGTTAAAGCGCTTTTAAGCCGGCGGCGGCTCCTGCGAACGTCTATTTCGCGCCCTGCAGCAGGCGGGCGGCGGCCGCGCGCGCCTCTTCGGTCACGCTCGCGCCGGCGAGCATGCGCGCGATCTCCTCGCGCCGCGCCTCGGCGCCGAGTTCGGCGAGCTGGGTCGCGACGCGGTCCGGCGCCGCCGCCTGTTTCGAGATGCGGAAATGCGCCCCGGCCTGCGCCGCCACCTGCGGCGCATGGGTCACGGCGAGCACCTGCGCGCGCCGCCCGAGCCGCGCCAGCCTCTGGCCGATGGCGTCGGCCACCGCGCCGCCGACGCCGGTGTCGATCTCGTCGAAGACAAGCGTCGGCGCCGAGCCGCGCTCGGCGAGCACGACTTTCAGCGCCAGCATGAAGCGGGCGAGTTCGCCGCCCGAGGCGATTTTCATGAGCGGGCCCGGCCGCGCCCCGGGGTTGGTGCGCACCCAGAATTCGATCTGGTCGATTCCGTCAGGCCCCGCCGTCTCTTCGCGCGTCATGGTCGAAAAGCGCGCGCCTTCGAGCTTCAGCGGCGCGAGCTCGGCGAGGACGGCGGCGTCGAGCGCGGCCGCAGCCTTCCGGCGCTTCGCGGAAAGGGATTTCGCCCTGTCGCCGTAAGCGGACTCGGCCGCCGCGACCTCGGCCGTCAGCGCGACGAGGCGCGCCTCGCCGGCGTCGAGCGCTTCGAGCGCCGCGGAAAACTCGGCGGCGAGCGCCGGCAGCCCTTCGACGGGGACGGAATATTTGCGGCTCGCGCCGCGCAGGGCGAACAGGCGCTCCTCGACCCGCTCGAGCTCGCGCGGGTCAAAGTCGGCGGCGCGCAGCGCGTCCTGAAGCGCCTGCCCCGCCATGTCGAGCGCCGTGATGGCCTCGTCGAGGGCCTTGGCGGGCGGCTCGATCAGGTGCGGCGCCTGGGCCTCGCGCCGCTGCAGGCGGCGCAACGCGGCGGACAGGCTCGCGACGGGGCCATGATCGCCGCCGACGCAGTCATAGGCGTCGCGCAGGTCGCCCGCGACCTTTTCGGCCTGCATCATCTCGGCGCGGCGGGCGGCGAGCGTGTCTTCTTCGCCGGGCTCGGGCGCAAGCTTGTCGAGCTCGGCGAAGGCGTGGCGCAGATAGTCGGCGTCGGCGCGGGCCTTCTCCACCCGCGCCTCCTCGCGCGCGCGCTCGGCCGCAAGCTCGCGCCAGCGCGCATGGGCGGCGCGCGTCGCGGCGAGGTCGGCCGAAAGCCCGCCATAGGCGTCGATCAGGGCGCGGTGGGTCGCCGGGTCGATCAGGGCGCGGTCGTCGTGCTGGCCGTGGATTTCGACAAGCTCGCGGGTCACCGCGCGCAGCGCCTCATTGGTCACGCGCTGATCGTTGACGAAGGCGCGCGTGCGCCCGTCGGCGAGCTGGACCCGGCGCAGGATCAGGCCGCCGTCGGTGTCTATGTCCTGCGCGCCGGCGGCCAGAACCGCGGGATGGTCCGGGGCGAGGTCGAACACGGCCGTCACCTGCCCCTGCGCCTCGCCCGCGCGCACGAGCGAGCCGTCGCCGCGCGCGCCGAGCGCCAGCGAGAAGGAGTCGAGCAGGATCGACTTGCCCGCGCCCGTCTCGCCGGTGAGCACCGTGAGGCCGGCCGAAAAGGAGACGTCCAGCTTTTCGATCAGGACGATGTTGCGGATGGACAGCTGAACGAGCATCGCGCCGTCATAGCATTTCCGCGCCGGCGCGGCCCGGCGTTTTTCTCAGGCGCGGGAGGCTCCGGACTCAGCCCAGCCCGAACTTGGAGAACGCCTTGGAGATCCACGAGCCGTGATCTTCGTTCGGCTCGAGCCCGTCGTTCTTGAGCAGGGCGTAGGCGTCCTTGTACCAGCTCGAATCGGGGAAGTTGTGGCCGAGCACCGCCGCCGCCGTCTGCGCCTCCTGCGGCAGGCCGAGCGCGAGATAGGCCTCGGTCAGGCGCATCAAGGCTTCCTCGGCGTGGCGCGTCGTCTGATATTTGGCGAGCACCTCGCGGAACCGTCCGACGGCCGCGACATAATTGCGCTGGTTGAGATAATAGCGCCCGATCATCATCTCCTTGCCGGCGAGCTGGTCGCGGCAGACCTGGAGCTTGTAGCGGGAGTCGTCGACATATTCCGACTTCGGGAATTTCTGGATGATGTCCGCGAAGATCGCGGCGGCCTTGGCGGCGCGGTCCTGGTCGCGGCTGATGTCGGGGATCTGGTTGTAATAGGACATCGCCTGCAAATAATAGGCATAGTCGACGTCGGACGCGTTCGGGAACAGCGAAATATAGCGCTTGGTGGTTCCGATCGCGTCTTCATAGGCGCCCGACTGGTACTGGCTGAAGGCGGCCATGATCAGGCCCTTCCTCTGCCATTGCGAATAGGGATATTGCTTGTCGAGCGCCGTGAAATTCTTGGTCGCCGCCTCGTAGCTCCTGCTCTTGAGGTTGGCGAGGCCCTGATTGTACAGATCCTCGGCAGGCGTGTCCTTGAGGATTTCGGTCTTGTAGCTTTCGCCCTTGAACCAGTTCATCGGGTTCAGCGTGTCGAGCACGTCGGCGCGCGCGGCGGGCGCCGCGAAAAGGCAGGCCGCAGGCAGGAGGGCGTGCGCCGCGCGCCGCAGGCCCGAAACAGGCCGCGCGTCTGAAATGGAATGGGCCTTCAATGCTTCGGTCATGCGGATCGCCGTCCGTGAAATCCATGCGCAGCCGGGCGCGCGCCACAGATCACATGCGGCGTCACCACGGCATTAGTATGGCGAAGCTCCCGGGGCCGCCGGAAACGGCCCCGGGCCAGGCGCGGGCGTCAGCTCGACTGGCGGCGCAGGAAGGCCGGGATTTCGAGCTGGTCCTCCTCGGCCCCGCGCGACTGGTAGACGCGGGCGTGCGGGTCCTGCTGCGGCGCGCGCTCGCGCGGGGGCTGCTGCGGCCGCTTGGCGTATTCGGTCTGCACGGCGGCCGGCGTCTGCGGCCGCGCCTGCGGCATGCGCAGCTGCGGCTGCGGCTCGTCGTCCTGCTTGCTGGCGCCGAAGGAGGCGAGACGTTCGAGCAGCGAGCGGCGCTTGGCCTCGGGGTGGGGCTGGGCCGGAGCCTCGCCGCGCTGGGCGCGCAGCTGGTTCTGCGCCGGCAGCGGCAGGTCGTCGATCTGCGGCATGCGCTGCGGCCGCACCACGGGCGATTCGGCCGCCGGAGGAATGAAGGGCGCCTCGAACGGGTCCGCGGCCAGCGCCTGGGCGAGCCCGTGCTGCTGCGGATAGCCGCGCGGCTGCGGCTCCTCATAGGCCGGCTCGGCGTAGCGCGGACGCGGCGGCTGCGGCGCGCCCCGGTCTTCATAGCCGGCGGGGGCATAGGCTTCGGGCGCGGGCGCGGGCTCGTAGAAGGGCGCGGGCTGCGGCTGCGGCGCCGGCGCGGTCTCGATCGGACGCGGCGCGGTCTGGGCGCGCAGCCGGTTCGCGACCTCGGCGATGCGCGCTTCGGCGGAGTTCGTCTCAAAGGCGCCCGAGCCGGCCGGCTGGTCGATGCCGGTGGCCACCACCGACACGCGCACGATGCCGTCGAGCGAGGAATCGAAGGTCGCGCCGAGAATGATGTTGGCGTCTTCGTCGACTTCCTGGCGGATGCGGCCGGCCGCCTCGTCGACCTCGTAGAGGGTGAGGTCGTTGCCGCCGGTGATCGAGATGAGCAGGCCGCGCGCGCCCTTCATCGACACTTCGTCGAGCAGCGGGTTGGCGATGGCGGCTTCAGCCGCGAGGATCGCGCGGCGGTCGCCCGAGGCCTCGCCCGTGCCCATCATCGCCTTGCCCATCTCGCGCATGATGGCGCGCACGTCGGCGAAGTCGAGGTTGATGAGGCCTTCCTTGACCATCAGGTCGGTGATGCAGGCGACGCCCGAATAGAGCACCTGGTCGGCCATCGAGAAGGCGTCGGCGAAGGTGGTCTTCTCCGTCGCGATGCGGAACAGGTTCTGGTTCGGGATGATGATGAGGGTGTCGACCGCCTTCTGCAGCTCGACGATGCCCGATTCGGCGAGGCGCATGCGGCGCGCGCCCTCGAACTGGAACGGCTTGGTGACGACGCCGACCGTCAGTATGCCCATGTCGCGCGCGGCCCGGGCGATCACCGGCGCCGCGCCCGTGCCGGTGCCGCCGCCCATGCCGGCGGTGACGAAGCACATGTGCGCGCCCGACAGATGGTCGCGGATTTCCTCGATCGCCTCCTCGGCGGCGGCGCGGCCGACTTCCGGCTGCGAGCCCGCGCCAAGGCCTTCGGTGACCTGCAGGCCCATCTGGATGATGCGCTCGGCGCGCGAGGAGGTCAGCGCCTGGGCGTCCGTGTTGGCGACGATGAAGTCGACCCCGATCAGCCCTGAGACGATCATGTTGTTGACGGCGTTGCCGCCGGCCCCGCCGACGCCGCACACCATGATGCGGGGCTTCAGCTCCCTGAGCTCGGGCGCTTTGAGATTGATGGTCATCCGTCTGGCCTCTCGACGTTGGAGCGCCGGTCAAGGTCGCCCAAGATTGTTTCAAAATCGGACGAAACCCCGAGGCCGCCACCTCGCGCTCCGCCGCTCCGCTCTCGGCCGCCCCGTGAGGCGGCCCTCCCCTTTCAGACCTTGCGCCCGCGGCGTCCCCCGCCTTCAAGCCGCCCGATCAGAAACTTCCCTTCAGCCAGCGCCCGACACGGCCGATGTAGCCTGGCGCCTCCTGCGCCGGCGCGTTCGGTATGCGCGAGGGCCGGAAATGCTCGTTGCCGCTCACCTGCGGATAGACGAGCAGGCCGACCGCCGCCGCGAAGGCCGGGCTTTTCGCCGCCTCCGGCATGCCCTGCACGCCGACCGGCCGGCCGACGCGGATCTGGCCCGACATGATGCGCTTCGCCGCCTCCGGCATGCCGGCGAGCTGCGCCGCGCCGCCCGTCAGCACGATGCGCCGCCCGGCGTGGGCCTGGAACCCTGCGCCCTTCAGCCGGTCGCGCACCACTTCAAGAATTTCCTCGACGCGCGGCCGGATGATCGAGATGAGCTGGGCTTTCGGCAGATGCGCCGGATGCTCGCCGTCCTCGCCGACCTGCGTCACGCTCACCGTCTCGCGCTCGTCGGAGGCGGTGGCGAGGCAGGCGCCGTAGAGCGTCTTGAGGCGCTCGGCGTCGGCGAGGCGGATCGACAGGCCGCGCGCGACGTCGGTCGTGACATGGTTGCCGCCGAGCGCGATGCCGTCGACATAGGTCAGCGCGCCGCCGGCGAAGACGCTGACCGTGGTGGCGCCGCCGCCCATGTCGATCAGCGTCGCGCCGAGCTCGGCCTCGTCGTCGGCGAGCACCGAGAGGCCGGCGGCGTAGGGCGTCGCGACCATGGCGTCGACGCGCAGGTGGCAGCGCTCGACCGCGAGCATCAGGTTGCGCGCCGCCGCGGCGTCGCAGGAGAGCACATGCATCTGCGCGCCGAGCTCGTCGCCGATCATGCCGCGCGGGTCTTCGATCTGGCGCACCTCGCCGATCGAGAAGCCGATCGGCAGGGAATGCAGCACGGCGCGGCCGCCCCCGCCGCCGCGCGCGGTGCAGGCTTCGAGCACGCGGTGGATGTCGGTCTGGCCGACGGCGCGGCCGGCGATCGGCGTCTTGGCCTCGAACAGCTGCGAGCCGAGCCGTCCGCCCGTGCCGTTGATGATGACGCTCTCGACCTGGACTCCGGCCATGCGCTCGGCGGCGTCGACGGCGCGGCGGATCGAATCTTCCACGGCGTCCATGTCGACGACGGCGCCGCCCTTGACGCCGCGCGCGCGCTGGTGGCCGATGCCGAGGATGCGGCAGCGGTGGGTGCGCCCGCGCCCGGCCTCGCCGCCCGCCGGCGCGAGCCGCGCGATCAGGCAGACGACCTTGGACGTGCCGATGTCGAGCACGGAGAGAATGGCGCTCTTGCGCTCGGAGAGCGGACGCAGGCGCGGAGGCATGACCTGATGCGTCATATCTGGGAGCCTTTCGCCTTGGGCTTGCGGGCGGCTTCGAGCGCGGCGCGCTCGGCCGCGGCGTCTTCGGAAAGTCGGGCGACGAGGCGGCCCTGCTGGCGCAGGTCGATCGAGACGACCGCCTTGTCGAGCACATGGGATTCGCTTTGCAGCCGCGCGAGCAGGGCGGCCGCGGCGACCGGGTCGGCCTCGGGCAGCAGCACGTCGATCCCGTCGTCGGTCTTGAGGTTCCAGCGCCTGCCCGAGATGTAGACGCCGGCGCGCACGCGCCCGGCGACGGGCCCCGCGGCCTCGAGAATCGCGCGATATTCGGCGATATGCTCGTTCGCGCCCTCGCCGACCACGAGCGGCAACGCGGCGAAGCGCCGGTCGCGCGCCCGGTCGATGACGCGGCCGTCGGTCGCGACGATGTTGACCGTCCCGTCCTTCTGCCACAGCGCGCCGGGCTTGCGCTCCTCGATCTCGACGAGCAGCCGGTCGGGATAGAGCTTGGCGACGCTCACGTCCTTGACGAGCGGCATGGCGAGCAGGCGCTCGCGCACCCTGGCGGCGTCAAGGAAGGGCAGCGAGTTGCGCGGGCCGATTCCCGCCGCCGCGAGAATTTCGGGCTCGGTCAGCTCGGAGCGCCCGACGACGCGCACGGCGTCGATCCCGAAGCCCAGCGCCCTGGCGACGATGTCGGCCGGCTGGCCGTATTCGTCGACCATCGCCTGGTAATGGCCGCCGCGCACGGCGCCATAGACGCCGGTCGCGGCCAGCACCGCCGCGACCAGCACGAAGCCCGCGCCCGGCCGGGCGAGCGCCGCCGCGAGCCGCGCCCCGGCCCCCGCGCGCGGACGGCGCGGCCGTGGCCTCGCGGGCTCAAGCCGCCGCGTGATCTGCGTCCGCGCGCCGAAGGCCGCGGGCGCGAACGTGTCGCGCCCTTCTCCTAACGATCGCAGGAAGCGTCTTCGACCATCCATCGAACAAGCTCGCCAAAAGACATGCCGGCATGAGCGGCGATCTCGGGCGCAAGCGAGGTCTCGGTCATCCCGGGCTGCGTGTTGACCTCCAGCACGATCAGCGCGCCCGAGCCTCCGGGCGTGTCGTCGTAGCGGAAATCCGTCCGGCTCACGCCGCGACAGCCGAGCGCCCTGTGCGCCACAAGAGCTAACTCTTGTACATTTTGGTAAACAAACTCTTTAAGATTGGCCGGAAGGATGTGGACGGAGCCGCCGGGCGCATATTTCGCGTCATAATCGTACCAGCCGCCGTTCGCGGCGCGGATCTCGGTCACGCCATAGGCCCTGTCGCCGATGACCGCGCAGGTGAGCTCGCGCCCGGGCGCGTAGCGCTCGACCAGAACCTCGTCGCCATAGGCCCATTCCGTTCCGGTCAGCTCCTGCGGCGGATGCGCCTGGTCGGCCCGGACGATGATCACCCCGAAGGACGAGCCCTCGCCGAGCGGCTTGACCACATAGGGCGGCGCCATGACATGGGCCCCGCCCGCCTCGAAACGGCTGACCGTCACGCCCTCGGCGACCGGCACGCCGGCGGCCTTCAGCACGTCCTTGGCGCGGTCCTTCTTCATGGCGAGCGCGGAGGCCAGCACGCCCGAATGGGTGTAGGGGATGCGCAGAATTTCGAGCACGCCCTGGATCGCGCCGTCCTCGCCATAGCGCCCGTGCAGCGCGTTGAAGGCGACGTCGGGCTTCAGCGCCGCGAGCTTTTCGGCGACGTCGCGGCCGACGTCGAGCCGCGTCACGCGAAAGCCCTGCGCCTCAAGGGCTTTCGCGCAGGCCTCGCCCGAACGCAATGAGACCTCGCGCTCGGCGGCGAGGCCGCCCATCAGCACGCAGACATGTTGGGTCATTTTGGGAATCCGTCGGGGTTCGTCTTTCGAGACGCCGCGCTTGGCGGCTCCTTATCCTTCGAGACGCAGGCTTCGCCCGCTCCTCAGGATGAGGGGATGGAAATGGCCGGAAACCTGAAGATCCCTCATCCTGAGGAAGCTCCGCAGGAGCCGTCTCGAAGGATGAGGTCGCGCCCTGCTCTCCACAGACGGAAAGCCTGCGGCCGCCGCGCCGGACGAAAAGCCCGCCCCTAGCGCTCGCCGACGCGCAAAATCTCCCATTCGAGCGTCACGCCGCTTTGCGCCTTCACACGGGCGCGCACCTCCTCGCCGAGCGCTTCGAGGTCGGCGGCGCTGGCGTTCCCGACATTGACCAGAAAGTTGCAATGCAGCTCGCTGACCTGCGCGTCGCCGCGGCGCAGGCCGCGGCAGCCGGCGGCGTCGATCAGCTCCCAGGCTTTCGCGCCCGGCGGATTCTTGAAAGTGGAGCCGCCGGTGCGGCTCGACACCGGCTGGGTCTTCGAGCGGGCTTTGGTGATCTCGGCCATTTCGGCGGCGAGCGCGTCGGGGTCGCCCGGCTGGCCCTCAAGGATCGCGCGCGTGAAGATGATCGACGGGTCGAGGCCGCAGTGGCGGTAGGAATAGCCCATGTCGGCGTTCGAGAATTCAAGCACGCGCCCGGCGCGGTCGACGCCGCGGCAGGAGACGAGCCGGTCCCTGATCTCGGCCCCATAGGCGCCGGCGTTCATGCGCAGCGCGCCGCCGATCGAGCCCGGCACGCCGCGCAGGAACGAAAAGCCGGCGAGCCCGGCGCGGCCGGCGCGCAGCGCAAGCTTCATGTCGCGCGCGGCGGCGCCGGCGCGAAGGCGCGTTCCGTCGATCTCGATTTCCTCGAAAGGCGCGCCGAGCCGCACGACGACGCCGGCGAAGCCGCCGTCGCGCAGGATGAGGTTCGAGCCCGCGCCGAGCGCCAGAACCGGCGTCGCGGGATCGAGATTTTGCAGGAAATAGGCGAGGTCGGCTTCGTCGGCCGGCTCGAACAGGACGCGCGCCGATCCGCCTGCGCGGAAGAAGGTCAGCGGGGCGAGCGGCGCGTCCGGCGTCAGGGCGCCGCGCAGGCGCGGCATGGCTTGCGCGATTTCCGCGCATGATGCGTGCGTCAAGGCCTCGCCCCCGGCGGCCGCGCGGTCGAGCATGCGCTCAGGCCGCGTCCGCGGCGAGCTCGCCCGGCAGGGCGTAGGCCCATTGGGTGATGTTGCCGGCGCCGAGAAAGACGATGTAGTCGCCGGGCCGGGCGAGGCCGCGCACGAGCCGCGCGAGATCGGCCGGCCGCGCCAGCGGCACCACCTGGCGGTGGCCGCGCGCCCTGATCGCCGCGACGAGATGGTCGCGGTCGGCGCCCTCGACCGGCGCTTCGCCCGCCGGATAGACGTCGGCGACGATCACCGTGTCGGCGTCGTTGAAGCAGCTCGCGAACTCGTTGAACAGCGAATGCAGGCGCGAATAGCGGTGCGGCTGGGCGATGGCGATGACGCGCCCCTTGGTCGAGGCGCGCGCGGCCCGGAGCACGGCGGCGATCTCGACCGGATGATGCGCGTAATCGTCGAACACCACGGCGCCGTTCCACTCGCCGGTGCGGGTGAAGCGGCGCTTGACGCCGCCAAAGCCCGCGAGCGCGGCGCGGATCTGGTCGGGCTTCATGCCGAGCTGATGCGCGACGGTGGCCGCGGCCGCGGCGTTGAGCGCGTTGTGATGGCCGGGCATCGGCATCAGCAGCCGGTCTATCGTGATCTCGTCGCCGCTCTTGCGGTCGCGGATGACGAGCGAGAAGCGCGACATGCCGCCCTCGAGATCGACGCCGACGAGGCGCACGTCGGCGTGCGGATTCTCGCCATAGGTGTAGACGCGGCGGTCCTCGATCTGGCCGACGAGCTCCTGCACGGTCGGATGGTCGAGGCACATCACGGCGAAGCCGTAGAAGGGGATGTTTTCGACGAAGGTGGCGAAGGCCTTCTTGACGGCGTCGAAGGAGCCGAAATGGTCGAGATGCTCGGGATCGACGTTGGTGACCACGGCGACGTCGGCCGGCAGCTTCAGGAAGGTGCCGTCGCTTTCGTCGGCCTCGACCACCATCCAGTCGCCGGCGCCGAGGCGCGAATTGGTGCCATAGGCGTTGATGATGCCGCCGTTGATGACGGTCGGGTCGAAGCCGCCGGCCTCGAGCAGGGTCGCGACGAGCGAGGTCGTCGTGGTCTTGCCATGGGTGCCGGCGATGGCGACGCACTGCCTGAGCCGCATCAGCTCGGCGAGCATCTCGGCGCGGCGCACGACGGGAAGGCGCAATTCGCGGGCGCGGGCGAGCTCGGGATTGTCGCGCCGGATCGCGGTCGAGACCACCACCACCTCGGCGTCGCCGAGGTTTTGCGCGGCGTGGCCGACATGCACGATCGCGCCCTTGCGGCGCAGGCGCAGGACG
Source organism: Methylocella sp. (assembly GCF_044226135.1). Taxonomy (NCBI): domain Bacteria; kingdom Pseudomonadati; phylum Pseudomonadota; class Alphaproteobacteria; order Hyphomicrobiales; family Beijerinckiaceae; genus Methylocella; species Methylocella sp. Next base: position 54,151 of record NZ_JBGAHM010000012.1, read on the forward strand.
TTGGCGTTTTCGGCGGCGTCCGAGCCCTGCACCGTATAGCCGAGGTTCAGCAGCACCTCGGCGATGCCCGACATGCCGATGCCGCCGATGCCGATGAAATGGATCGGCCCCAGTTCGTGCGGAAGCTTCATCGGTCTCGGCTCTCCCTTGCAAGGCCCTTGCGGGCGGCGACGCCGAGGACCAGTTCGGCGAGGCGGTCGGCGGCGTCGGGCGCGCCCGCGGCCTTGGCCGCCGCCGCGCGGGCGGCGAGGCCCGAAAGGTCGCGTCTCGCCTCGCTTAAGGCATTGGCGAGCCATTGCGGCGAAAATGCGCTTTGGTCGATGACCGAGCCCCCGCCGGCGGCCTCGAATTCGCGCGCGTTCGCCGCCTGGTCCTGATCGAGCGCATGCGGCAGCGGCACCAGAATGGCCGGCCGGCCGATGACGGCGAGCTCCGAGACGGTCGAGGCGCCGGCCCGGCCGATGACGAGATGGGCGCCCGCGATGCGCGTCGGCAGGTCGGGGAAGAAGGCCGCGACCTCGGCCTCGACGCCGAGCCGCTGATAGGCGGCGCGCGCCCGCGCCTCGTCCTCGCCGCGCGCCTGCTGCGTGACGATCAGCGCCTTGCGGTCTTCTTCCGGCAGGGCTTCGACCGCCGCCGGCACGACGTCGGTCATCACCCGCGCGCCCTGCGACCCGCCGGTGACGAGGAGGCGCAGCCGGCCGTCGGCGAAATCGGGATAGGGAATTTTTGCGGCTTCGAGCGCCATGGCCCGCACCGGATTTCCGGTCAGGCTAGTCTTTGCGGCCACGGCGGGGCCGATCCCGCCGAGCGTCGGAAAGCCTTTGGCGAGCGCGTCGACGCGGCCCGACAAAAACAGATTGGCCTTGCCGACGACGGCGTTGCCCTCATGGATCACGGTCGCGATCCCGAGCTGCGTCGCGGCGAGCACGGGCGGCACGCTCGGATAGCCGCCAAAGCCGACCATGGCGCAGGGCTTCTCTTTCGCCAGAATGGCGCGCGCCTGAAACGTTCCGCGCGCCAGCGCGAAGGCGGCGACGGCCTTGGCCATGATCCCCGCCCCGCGCGGCGAGGCCGAGGCGACGATGTGAATTTTCCGCGCCGGAAAGTCGCGGCCGTAGGTCTGCGCCCGCTCGTCGGTGAAGAGTTCGACCGCGCAGCCGCGGGCGAGCAGCGCCTGCGACAGCGCCTGCGCCGGGAAGAGATGCCCGCCGGTGCCGCCGGCGGCGAGCATCACGAGGCGCTCGGTCGAGCTCACGCGTAGAGCTCCTTGAACTCGGCCGGAGCGACGAAGCGTTCGCCCGGCCGCTTGCGGGTGACCGCGAGCAGGAAGCCGACGCCGAGCGCGAGCGACACCAGCGACGAGCCGCCATAGGAGATGAACGGCAGCGTCATGCCCTTGGCCGGCATGAGGTGCAGGTTGACCGCCATGTTGATCGCGCTCTGCACGCCGAACATGGCGACGAGCCCGGCGGCGGCGAAGCGCCGGAACGGGTCTTCCGCGCGGGACGCCAGCAACAGCCCGCGGAAAACGATGAAGGCGAAGATCGAGGCGATCAGCAGGCAGGCGGCGATGCCGAACTCCTCGCCCGTCACGGCGAAGATGAAGTCGGTGTGCGAGTCGGGCAGGATGCGCTTGACGGTGCCCTCCCCCGGCCCCTTGCCGAACCAGCCGCCCGAATAGAAGGCGTCGAGCGCCGTGTCGACCTGGAAGGTGTCGACGATGCCCCCGCCCGCGCCGGGATCAAGAAAGCGCAGCACGCGCGAGCGCACATGCGGCACGAGCTTGTAGGCGAGAAAGGCGCCGCCGAAGCCCGCCCCGCCGATCGCCACGACCCAGAACCAGTGCAGCCCGGCCATGAAGAACAGGCTCGCCCAGACCACGCAGATCAGCAGGGTCTGGCCGAAGTCGGGCTGCAGGATGAGGGGAATGATGGTCACCGGCAGCAGCAGGATCGCGAGAATGTTGCCGGGCGTGTCGCGCCGCTTCGCGCCTTCCGAAAAAGCCCAGGCGGCGAGGATGACGAAGGCGGGCTTCAAAAACTCCGAAGGCTGGACGCCGAAGATCCAGCGCCGCGAGCCCTTGACCTCGGCGCCAAACAGCAGCGCCGCGATGATCAGGGCCATGGCGACGAAATAGACGACCAGCGCGGCGCGGCGCGTCTGGCGCGGCGACAGGAACGAGGTTCCAAGCAGCACGGCGACGGTCGGGATCAGCGCCAGCGCCTGCCGGTGCACGAAGTGGAACGGCGGCAGGCCGAGCCGCTCGGCGACCGGCGGGCTGCCGGCCATGGCCAGCACCACGCCGAACACGATGAGGGTGACGATGGCTGCGAGCAGCCAGCGGTCGATGGTCCACCACCAGTTGGCCAGGGCCGACCGTTCCGTGCGCGCCGCCATTCGCAAACCCTTCGAGACTGCTCAGATCGTCCCGATTTTGTCGGCTTTTGGTTAATGTTTCGTGCTGGCGATGAGCGAAAGCGCGATCTCGCGGAAACGGTCGCCGCGCTTTTCAAAGTCGGGAAACTGGTCGAACGAGGCGCAGGCCGGCGAGAGCAGCACCACCGGCTCGGCGGCGGGGCTTTGCTGCGCCTCGAGCGCCGCGATCGGCAGGGCCTTTTCGAGCGTGTCGCAGAAGGCCACGGGGAAGGCGTCGCCGATCTCCCGGGCGAAGGCCTTCGCCGCCTCGCCGATCAGATAGCCCTTGACGACGCGCGAAAACAGCGGGCGCAGCGAGGCGAGCCCGCCCTGCTTCGGCCGGCCGCCGAGAATCCAGTAGACGTTGTTGAAGGAGAGCAGCGCCTTTTCGGCGGCGTCGGCGTTGGTCGCCTTGGAGTCGTTGACGAGCAGCGCCTTGCCGTATTTGCCGACCTCCTCCATGCGGTGCGGCAGGCCCGCGAAGGAGCCGAGCGCCTTGGCGAGCCCCGCGCCGTCGAGGCCGATGGCGTGCAGCGCGCCGACCGCGGCGGCGGCGTTCTGGCCGTTGTGCGCGCCGCGCAGCGAGCCGATCCCGACGAGGTCGGCGATCAGGCTGCGCCCCTGCGGGCCGCGCCAGTAGAGCGCGCCGCCGTCATAGAGCACGCCCTCGCCGCGCAGCCCGCCGGCGGCCGAAATCTCGACGACGTCGCGCCCGGCCGCCTTCAGCCGGTCCGCGATCGCCACGCACCAGGCGTCGTCGACGCCGACCACGGCGTGCTCGGCTTTGGCCACGAGGCGCTCCTTGATCGCGGCGTAATTTTCCATCGTTCCGTGGCGGTCGAGATGGTCCGGCGTGACGTTGAGCAGCACGCCGACGCTCGGCGCGAGCGTCGGGGCGAGGTCGATCTGGTAGGACGAGCACTCGATCACGAAGACGCGGTCGTGGCGCGGCGGCTCGAGCGCGAGGATCGGCGTGCCGATGTTGCCGCCGACCTGCACGTCGAAGCCGAGCGCGCGGAAGAGATGCGCGGCGAGCGCGGTCGTCGTCGACTTGCCGTTGGTGCCGGTGATGGCGACGAAGGGCGCGTCAGGCGCGACGCGGCGGCGCTCGCGACAGAACAGCTCGACGTCGCCGATGACTTCGATCCCCGCCTCGCGCGCCTTGACGACGCTCCAGTGCGGCGCCGGATGGGTCAGCGGCACGCCGGGCGAGAGAATCAGCGCCCTGAAGCCGGAGAAGTCGGCGGCCGCGAGGTTTTCGATGCGCAGGCCGGCCGCGCGCGCCTTCTCTCGGGCGTTGGCGTTGTCGTCCCAGACATAGACCTCGGCGCCGCCGGCGACGAGCGCCTGCGCCGTGACGAAGCCCGAGCCGCCAAGGCCGAACACCGCGACGGCCCTGCCCTCGAACGCGAAAACGGGGATCATGTCTACCTCAGCTTCAGGGTCGAAAGGCCGATCAGGGCCAGCACGAAGGCGATGATCCAGAAGCGCACGACGACCTGCGGCTCGGACCAGCCGAGTTGTTCGAAATGATGATGGATCGGCGCCATCCTGAAGACGCGCCGCCCGGTGAGCTTGAACGAAATCACCTGCACGATCACGGACAGGGTTTCGAGCACGAACAGGCCGCCGACGATGACGAGCACGATTTCGTGCTTGACGGCGACGGCGATCGCCCCAAGGAGCCCGCCGAGCGCCAGCGAGCCGGTGTCGCCCATGAAGATCTGCGCCGGGGGGGCGTTGAACCACAGGAAGCCGAGGCCCGCCCCGATGACCGCGCCCGCGACCACCGCGAGCTCGCCCGCGCCGGGGACGAAATTGATGCCGAGATAGTTCGAGAAGATGGCGTTGCCGGCGAGATAGGCGATCACGCCGAAGGCGCCGGCGGCGATCATCACCGGCACGATGGCGAGGCCGTCAAGCCCGTCCGTCAGATTGACGGCGTTGCCCGCCGCGACGATCACGAAGGCCCCGAACGCGAGGAAGAACAGGCCGAGGTCGAGCGCGAAGCCGTTGATCGCCGGCAGCGACAGGAAGGTGGTGTGCGGCCCGCCGAGCGCCATCATCGAAAAGCAGGCGAGCCCGGCGATGAGCACTTCGAGGGCGAGGCGCAGGCGTCCCGAAAAGCCCTTGTCGGTCTGCCGCGTGACCTTGAGATAGTCGTCGTAGAAGCCGATCGCGCCGAAGCCGACGGTCACGAACAGCACCGCCCAGACATAATGGTTGCGCAGGTTGGCCCACAGCAGGGTCGAGACGATGAGCCCGGACAGGATCATCAGCCCGCCCATGGTCGGCGTGCCCTTCTTGGTGATGAGATGCGACTGCGGCCCGTCGAGGCGGATCGGCTGGCCCTTGCCCTGCTTGAGGCGCAGCGCGGCGATGATCTTCGGCCCGAAGAAGAACACGAAGAACAGCGCGGTGGCGGTCGCGCCGCCGGTGCGGAAGGTGATGTAGCGAAACAGGTTCAGCGGCTGGAAATGCGCTGAGAAATAGGTCAGCAGGGTCAGCATGTCAGGCGCTCCGCTCCTCGCGCGCGCCGTCCGCGCCGAATTTCCGGGATTGCTCGCGCAACGCCTCGACCACCTCGCGCAGGCGCGCCCCGTTGGAGCCCTTGACCACGACGAGGTCGCCGGCGCGGACGCTCGCCGCGACGTCGCGCGCGATCTCGGCCGCGCTCGCGCGCCAGCCGCCCTGCATGTCGGCCGGAAGCGCGTCATGAAGATGGCGCGACAGCGGGCCGGCCGTGAAGACGAGATCGAAGCCGTTGTCGCGCAGGCCGGCCGCGAGCTCGGCGTGCATGCGCGGCGCCTCCGGCCCGAGCTCCAGCATGTCGCCGAGCACGGCGACGCGGCGCCCCGGCGCCGGCAGGGCGCCCGCGAGCTCGAACGCCGCGCGCATCGACGCCGGATTGGCGTTGTAGCTTTCGTCGATCAGCGCGTAGCGCCCGTCCTGCGCCTCGAATTCGAGGCGCTGGCCGCGCCCCGGCTGCGGCGCGAAGCCGGCGAGCGCCCCTGCCGCCGCTTCAAGATCGACGCCGAGCGCATGGGCGGCGAGAAGCACGGCGAGCGCGTTCGTCGCCTGATGGCGACCCGGCGCCCCGAGGCGGAACGACAGCAGTCTGCCGCAGACGTCGGCCTCGACCAGGCTGTGGTCGGGAAAGATCCGGGCCGAAAGAAGCCGCGCGTCGGCGCGCGCATGCTCGCCGAAGCTCGCGACGCAGCCGGCTCCGCGCGCCCGCGCCCTTGCGGCGAGACGCTCGAAATGCGGATTGTCGCGCGGCAGGACGGCGAGGCCGCCGCGCTCGAGCCCGTCAAAGATCTCGGCCTTGGCGTCGGCGATCGCCTCGACGCTCGGGAACGCCTCGACATGCACGGGCGCGACCGTGGTCACGATCGCCACATGCGGGCGGGTCATGCGCGTCAGCGGCGAAATCTCGCCCGGATGGTTCATGCCGATCTCGAACACGCCGAAACGGCTCGCCTTCGGCATGCGCGCGAGCGTCAGCGGCACGCCCCAATGGTTGTTGTAGGAGGCGACCGAGGCGTGGACGGCGCCGGCGCTTTGCAGCGCGCAGCGCAACGCCTCCTTGGTCGAGGTCTTGCCGACCGAACCCGTCACCGCGCAAATGCGGGCCTGCGTCCGCGCCCGCGCGGCGAGGCCGAGATTTTCGAGCGCGCGCAGCGTGTCCCGCACGACATAGAGCGGGCCGAGGCCCTTGAGCGCGTCGGCGTGCGCCTCGTCGACCACGGCGGCGAGCGCGCCCTTTTCGAGCGCCGCGGCCACATGGTCATGGCCGTCGCTCGAAACGCCCCTGATCGCGACGAAGATCTCGTCGGGCTTCAGCGTGCGCGTGTCGATCGAGACGCCGGTCGCGCCCCGACGCGGCACGCCGCCGACGACGCGCGCCTCGAGCGGGACGACGAGCTCGAGTCCGGTCCAGAGGGGTTCAAGGCGAGGCGCCGGATCGGCGCGCAGCGCGGTCTCGCTCATCGTTCGCCCGTCTTCAGGGCGGCTCTCGCGCATTCGGCGTCGGAAAAGGGCAAGACGCGGTCTCCTACGATCTGGCCAGTCTCGTGGCCTTTCCCGGCAATAAGAAGAATGTCGCCCAAGTCAAGAGCGCCGACGCCTTCGGCGATGGCCGCGGCGCGGTCGCCGATCTCGACCACGTTCCTCGCCCCGCGCGCGCCCGCAAGGATCGCGGCGCGGATCGCCGCCGGCGTCTCGCTGCGGGGATTGTCGTCGGTCACCACCGCGTAATCGGCGAGGCGCGTGGCGATCTCGCCCATGATCGGGCGCTTGCCCGGATCACGGTCGCCGCCGCAGCCGAACACGACGATGAGCCGCCCGGAGGCGTAGGGCCGCAGCGCCAGGAGCGCCTTTTCGAGCGCGTCGGGCTTGTGGGCGTAATCGACATAGACCGCGCCTCCGCGCCGCTCGCCGATCTTTTCGAGCCGCCCGGGCGCGCCCTGAAGCGTTTCGAGCGCGGCGAGCGCTTTGTCGGCGTCGCCGCCCGCGGCGAGCGCGAGGCCCGCCGCCACGAGCGCGTTCGACGTCTGGAAGGCGCCGGCGAGCGGCAGCCGGAGTTCGCGCCGCCGTCCGGCGAGGCTGATCACGAGGTCGGTCGCGGCGGGCTCGGGCATGGCGTCGAGGAGACGGATCGTCTCGCCCGCCCGCCCCACGCTCAAAACCTCGAGCCCGCGCGCGCGGCACGCCGCGGCGACCTGCCGCCCCGCCTCGGAATCGACGTCGACGACGGCCGGCGCGCCCGGCGCGAGCAGCCGCTCGAACAGTTCGAGCTTGGCGGCGAGATAGGCCTCCATGGTCGGGTGATAGTCGAGATGGTCGCGCGACAGATTGGTGAAGGCGCCGGCGGCGAGGCGCACGCCGTCGAGGCGGCGCTGCGTCAGCCCGTGCGAGGAGGCTTCGAGCGCGAGATGGGTCACGCCCTCCCGCGCCAGCGCGTCGAGCGTCTCGTGCAGGGAGATCGGGTCGGGCGTGGTCAGCGAGCCGTAGACGGCGCCGGACGGCGCGACCACGCCGAGCGTGCCGAGCGAGGCCGCCGAGAATCCGAGCCGCGCGAAAATCTGACGCGTGAAGGCGGCGACGGAGGTCTTGCCGCTGGTGCCGGTGACGGCCACGACGGTTTCGGGCTGGCGCGGAAAGAACCGCGCCGCCGCCAGCGCCAGCGCCGCGCGCACGTCGGCGACGCGGACGACGGGAAGCCCCGCGACGGTTTCGGGCGCGCCGGGCCCCGCGACCGCCGCCACGGCGCCGCGCCGCGCCGCCTCGGGCGCGAAGGCGAGGCCGTCGGCCTTCGTTCCCGGAACGGCGAAGAACAGGGCGCCGGGGCCGGCCTTGCGGCTGTCGCAGCAGAGCGCCGAAATCTCCGTCGCGCCGGGGGCCCCGGCAAGGTCCTCTCCGGGCAGAAGCTCGGCGAGCCGCATCAGTGCTCCCTTCCGCCGGTCTGCGGAACGTTGGCGTACCCATAGCCCAGTTTGGCGAGAAGGGGAAAGGGCTGCGTCGGCAGCTCGAAGCGCGGCGGCAGGCCGAGCAGCGGGCCGACGCGCTCGATGATCTTGCCGGCGACGGCCCCCGAGTTCCACGCCGCCGTGCGGTAGCCGTGCGTCTCGGGCAGCGCCTGCGGCTCGTCGAGCAGGGTCAAAACGAGGTATTTCGGCTTGTCGGCCGGCATGATCGCCATGAAGGTCGTGAACACGCGGTCCTGCGCATAGCGGCCATGCACGATCTTGTCAGCCGTGCCGGTCTTGCCGCCGATGAAATAGCCGTTGACGTTGGCGATCTTGGCCGAGCCAACTTCGGCGTTGAGGCGCATGACGTAGCGCAGCTCCTCGGAGGTCTCGGGCTTGACGACGCGCGGCGCGGACTTCTTGGCCGCCGCCTCGTCGCGCTTGAGGAAGGTCGGCGTGACGAGCAGACCGCCGTTGACGAGGGCGCCGACGGCCATCATCGCCTGCAGCGGCGCGACGTTCATGCCCTGCCCGAAGGCGATGGTCATGGTGTTGAGCTCGCCCCAGTTCTTCGGCAGCAGCGGCTCGGCGGATTCGGGCAGCTCGGTGCGCAGGCGCGACATCTGGCCGAGCTTGCGCAGGAACGCCTTGTGCCCCTCGACGCCGACCATCAGCGCGAGCCGCGCGGCGCCGATGTTCGAGGAATAGGTGAAGACTTCGGGCACCGAAAGCACGCGGTGCTGGGCGTGGAAGTCGTGGATCGTGAAGCGGCCGTAGCGCAGCGAGTCGCGCGCGTCGACGCGCGAGTTGAGATTGACCTTGCCGGCGTCGAGCGCCATGGCGAGCGAGATCGCCTTGAAGGTCGAGCCCATCTCGTAGACGCCGACGGTGATGCGGTTGATGTGCTGCGGGTCGAGCGCGTCGGCCGGCGTGTTCGGGTCATAGTCGGGCAGCGAGGCGAGCGCCACCACCTCGCCGGTGTTGACGTCGAGGACGATCGCCGCGCCGGCCTTGGCCTTGAACTTGGCGACGCCCTTGGCGAGCTCGTCGCGCACGGCGTAGGTGGCGCGGCGGTCGAGCGAGGTGGTGATCGGCGCCAGCGCGTCGGGGGTCAGCCTGAAGCCCGCGCCCGAAAGCTCGGAGAGCCCCTGCCCGTCGATGTATTTCTCGAGCCCCGACACGCCGACGCCGTCGAGATTGGCGAAGCCCAGCACATGCGCCGCGATCGGGCCGTTCGGATAGACGCGCTTGTTCTCGGGCAGGAAGCCGACGCCCGGCAGGCCGAGGCGATAGACCTCCTGCTGCTGCTTGGGCGTGACCGCGCGCTTGACCCAGATGAATCCCTTGCGCGTGCCAAGGCGCTTGCGCAGGTCGGCCGCGTCGACGTCGGGCAGCACGGCGGTCAGGAGCTCGACGGCCTCGTCCTTGTCGATGATGCGGCGCGGCTCGGCGAACACGCTCATCACGCGGATGTCGGTGGCGAGCACTTCGCCGTTGCGGTCGAGGATGTCGGGCCGCGCCGCCGCCACCACGTCGTCGCCGCGCCGCGCGACGCTCGCCTGCTCCTGATGCAGTCCGAAATAGACGAGCCGGCCGGCGATCACGCCATAAAGCCCGACGAACAGGCAGGCGACAAGCTTGAGCCGCAGCGGCGTCTTCCTGAGGTCGGTCGAGAAGACGCCGCGCAGCAGCCCCTGCAGGGGGCCTTTTCGCGCCGCGGGCGGGACCGCCCGGGCGACGGGAGCCCCCTCGGCCGAAGGCTGCGCGAAAAAGGGAGCGTTGCGGTCAGCGTCGTGCCTGTCAGCCATCGCGCGTCGGTCTCACGTCTTGTCAGCTAGCGGGCGGGGTTCGGGGCGGGGTTCGGGGCGCTCTCGGCGCCGGCCGCGTCCACGACGGGCGCGACGCGCTCCGGCCGGCGCGGCAGGGCGTCGAGCGAGACGATCTGGCGCAGCGAAAGCGGCTGGAGGTCGAGGAACTTCTCGGTCAGCGCCTGCACCCGCTCGGGGCGGGTCAGATAGGAATATTCGGCCCGCATGGTGGCGATGCGGTCCTGCTCGGCCTTGATCTCATGCTTCAGCTTCACGATCCGCTCGGCGTGGAAGATCGTCTCGTATTTGATCGAATAGGCGTAGATCGCCGATCCGAGCAGCGCCAGCACGGCGAGGACGTTCAGAATGCGGACCATGGAGCTTCCCGGAGAGTCGCAAGGCTGCGGCTCGCGCAAGGAAACACCGGCGGATCGGAAGAAATGGTTAACGAAGCGCTGCCGAGGTCGTGAGACACGTCGATTTCAGCGCTTCCGCGCCTTCGCGGGCTTCTCGCGCCGCGGCAGGCGGGCGAGCGCGAAAAGCCCCTGCTCCGGGGCCCGCGCCGGGGCGGAAAGGCGCGTTCCCCAGCGCAGCTTGGCCGAGCGGGCGCGTGGATTGGCCGCGGCCTCGGCCTGCGACGGAACGATCGGCTGGCGCCCTTCGAGCGAAAAGGTCGGGGCTTCGGCCTCGGGCTCGCCGGGCAGGCGGCGCGAGGGCGCCTCGCCGCGCCCCGAGCGCGCGGCGAAGAACAGCTTGGCGATGCGGTCCTCGAGCGAATGGAAGCTCACCACCGCGAGGCGCCCGCCCGGGCGCAGCGCGGCCTCCGCGGCGCATAATCCCGCGACAAGCTCGCCGAGTTCGTCGTTGACGGCGATGCGCAGCGCCTGGAAGCTGCGCGTCGCCGCATGCAGCTCGCCGGGCTTTGCGGGCGCGACGCGGGCGATCATGCCGGCAAGCTCGCCGGTGGTCTCGAACGGCTTTTTCGCGCGGTCGGCGACGATCGCGCGCGCGATGCGCCGCGACGCGCGCTCCTCGCCGAAATGAAACAGGATGTCGGCGATCTCCTCTTCCTCCGCGCCGTTGACGATGTCGGCGGCGCTCGGGCCCGCCTGCGCCATGCGCATGTCGAGCGGCCCGTCATGGCGGAAGGAGAAGCCGCGCGCGGCCTCGTCGAGCTGCATGGAGGAGACGCCGACGTCGAACAGCACGGCGTCGAACGGCCCAAGGCCCTGCGTGGCGGCGGCGAGCTTCGAGAACGGCGCCTCGATCAGGGTCAGGCGCCCCTGCGCCTCCGCGACCAGCGCTTCGCCGCCGGCGATCGCCGTCGGATCGCGGTCGAGCGCGACGACGCGGGCATAAAGCCCGCCGTCGCGCGGCGCGGCGACGGCGAGGATTTCGTCGCGAAGCACGGGAATGTGCCGGGCCGGTCCGCCTGCGGCGGGCGCTTGCGCCCCGCCGCGGCCCGAATTCATTCCCGTGCTCCATGCGACCGCGGCCGCCCGTCGGGCGCCGCGTGGCTGGCTCCAAGCTGTCTCCTCAAGTCGCGCACCCGGCTTCTGGCCTCGTCCAGATGCGCGCGGAAACGGCCCGGCTCCCAGATCTGGAATTTGCGCCCATGCCCGACGAAGGTGACTTCATTGGCGATGCGCGCGTAGCTCTTGAGCGATTCGGTGAGGATGGTCCTGCCTTCCGAATCGACCTTCAGAATTTCGCTCGTCCCGATGAGCGCGGTCGAGAACAGATCGCGCTCCTCCGAATAGGGCGAGAGCCCCGACAGCAGGCTCTCGATCTCCTGCAGCAGCGCGTTGCCGCCGCAGTCGAGGGCCTCCTGGTCGATCGACGGGTGAACATAGAGCCCGTCAAACCCGTCTCTCGCGAGGGTCGCCCGGAAGGGCGCCGGAATGGAGACTCGTCCCTTGGCGTCGAGCTTGTTCGTGTAATGCGAGACATAGCCGTCCACCCGGGCCATCCATGCCGGCCGTCCGCCCAAGGCGGACCCCAAGGGCCGAACCCTCCCCGGGGCGAGGCGTCTGGCGGCGCGGTCATGCCGCCTGCGGCGGGACTCCCACGGCCACGCTTGCGCTTCGTCCGGGATGATTTGGGATATCATGGGACACTATGGGCGGTCAACGCGCGACCGGGCGCCCGCCGCCTTCAGGCCATGGGAAAAAACGCGGCTGCGCCAAAGGCGCCCGCGTCGTCGTCCACAGCTTTTCAAAGGGGGCGGCCTTTTCGGGAGCGCGGCCGGGCGGCGCGGCGCGAAGGCCGGCGCGCCGGAGACCCACGCGCGCCGGAGACCCGAAGGCGAGACCGCAAAGGGAGAATGAAAAAAGCGCCGTCGAAACGGCGCCCGGGGTTATTTCTTCTTGCCTTCGTCGCGGATCGGCTCGCCCGCCGCGACATTGGGCTGGGTCTGGGAAGGCGGATCGCTCGCCGGAAAAGAGTCCTCCAGCTCTTCCTCGAGCTGCTCGTCCTTTTCCCGGGCGTCCAGCTCCTCGTCTTTCTTGGACTTGGGCTTGTCGATCATCCTGCGTCCTTTCGGCTCAAGGGTCGCAGAAATAATTCGCGGCGCGAAAAACCGTTCCCGCCGCGACGGCTATTTGCGCGCGGCGACGACGCGCGCCGGGGGAAACACGATCTCGACCAGCGTGCCTTCCTCGGGCTTGCTCCTGATCGAGAAGGAGGCGCGGTTGGCCTCGACCAGCGCCTTGGTCAGCGGCAGGCCGAGCCCGGTGCCGCCGCTCGCGCGCCCGCGCCCCGCCTGGCCGAAGGGGCGCAGCGCGACCTCAAGGTCGTCGCTCGACATGCCGACGCCGGTGTCGCGGACGCGCAGCGCGGCGCAGTTTTCGTCGGACAGCGCGGTCGAGACCACGACCTGCCCGCCGCCGTCGGTGAACTTGATGGCGTTGGAGAGAAGGTTGAGCGCGATCTGGCGCACCGAGCGCTCGTCGGCCCAGATCTGCGGCAGCTGCGGCGCGAGCGAAAGGCCGATGACGACGCGCGCCCCGCTCGCCTGCGGCTGCATGATCGAGACGCATTCGGCGACGATGCGGTTGAGGTCGGCCGCGGCGAAGGAGAGATCCATCTTGCCCGCCTCGATCTTGGACAGGTCGAGCAAGTCGTTGACGAGGCTCATGACGAGCGAGCCGGAGCTGTGGATGTCCTTCAGGTAATCCTTGTAGCGCGGGTTGGCGACGGGGCCGAAGCGCTCCTCGAGCATGACTTCGGCGAAGCCGATGATGGCGTTGAGCGGGGTGCGGATCTCGTGGCTGACCTTGGCGAGGAAATCCGACTTCAGCGCGCTCGCCCGCTCGGCCTCGCTGCGCGCGTCCTTGAGCTCGCGCTCGATCTTTTTCCAGTGGGTCATGTCGCGCATGAGCGCGCAATAGCGGCGCCCGCCGCCGCCGCCGATCCGCCCGAGCGTCATGAACATGGGGATCACCCCGCCGCGCCGGGTGAGGCCCAGGATTTCGCGTCCGTCGTTGAACACGCCGGCGGCGCCGCCGGGCTTCAGCCCCTCAAAATAGGCCTTCGCCCTTTCGCGGCTCTCGGGCGCGACGAGAACCGAGAAATCCTGGCCGGCGATCTCCGCGGCCTCGACGCCGAACAGCGCCTCCGCCGAACGGTTCAGGCGCTCGACCCTGCCGTCGGCGTCGAGCACGGCGACGCCGTCCATCGCCGTGTCGAGGATGGCGTTGAGCTCGCGCGCCTCGCGCTGGCTGCGCCGCGCCTCGGCCGCCACGCGTTCCTCGCCGCGCGAGGCCGCGCGCGGCTGCGGCGCGAAGGTCAGGAGGTCGATCTCGCCGCCGTCGCAGGCAAGCGTCTCGCGCCGCAGCGTCGCCGCGAGCTCGCGCCCGCCGGAGGGCAGCGTCGCAAGCTCCTCGGCGCCCGGCGCGAGCGCGAGGCCGCGCGCCAGCGCCGTGTCGAACGCGCCCGCAAGCCGCGCGCTGCGCAGATCGGCGCAGCCGACGAAATCGAGCAGCAAGCGGTTGGCGAAGATGGGCGCGCCCGCCTGCGCCGCGAGAACGCCGATCGGCAAAGCGTCGAAGCCCGCCCGCGCCTGGGCTGAAAGCGCGGACGCCGGCGCGGCGGCGCCGGGGCCTGCCTGTCCGGGAGCGTCGGCGTCGGGCGCATAGGCGGCGTCGAGCCGGCGGCGCAGCGCGGCGAGGGCCGGATTTTCGCCGTCAGCCGGCGTCGGCGCGTCGCCCGAGAGCCCCGCGGCCGGCCCGTCGCGGCGCGACAGCACGAGGCCGAAGCCGCGAAATCCCAGGAAGCGCCGCGCCCCGTCGAACATCGGCGAGCCGGCGAGAGAGACGCGCGCGAGCGTTCGATCGTCGGCCGACGGCCAGTCGACTTCGACGCCGCTCCAGCTCGAACGCGCGTCGAAAAGGCGCTGCAGCTCCATGCCCCGGTCGGCGTCGAAGGCGCCGACGAGTCGCGCGAGCTTCTGGCCGGTGAACGCCTGCCGCGGCTCGTCGAGCGCCTCGGCGAGCGCCGCGCCGACGTCGACGAGGAGATCGTCCGGGCCCGCGCGCCACAGGAACCTCGCGGGCGCGGCGGGCGGCGGCAAGGCCGCAGGCGCGGCGAAAGCCTTCGTTTCGAGCGCGGCCGGCCGGCTGCGCATGGCGTTCGGCATGTCGAGCGCGGCCGCGAGAAAGCGCGTCTTCCCGCCCCCGGCGCGAAGGCGCCGGCACAGGAAGATGATCGGCCGCTCGATCCCCTGGAAACGCAGCCGTTCGAGCCGCGCGGGCCCCCCGACCGGAAAGGCCGCGGCGAGGCCTGCGAGCCGGCGCGCCGGCGCGTCGGAGGGCTCGTCCTCCCGAAACGCGCGCGACAGCGCCTCAAGGTCGGGCGCGCCGAACAGGCGAAGCACGGCCTCGCTCGCGAAAAGCGCCCGCGGCGCGCCCTCGCCCGCGCCGCCAAGGGCGAGAATCGGCGTGTCGGCGGAAAGCCGCGGCGAAAGCTCGCGCAACGCCTTCGCGGCGTCGGCTTCGCCAAGGTCGGGACTGAAGCGGATACCGGTCATCGCGCCGCTTTCCGGCAAGGCTTGCGCTGAAAACTTTCCGGCGGACGCCGGCGGACCTCGGCCTCCGCCCGGCCGAGCCGGGCCGGCGCTTTCGCGCCTGCGCCGTCGCGTCCGCCCCGGCGGCGCGCCGCATGGCCTTAACGTCGAGCTAACCATAGACCAGGGTCGAAATCCATGTCCGCCCGCCTCCGCATTTTCCGAAGCGCGGTTTTTTAAGCAAAATTGACTCATGATCGTTAACGGCCGGCGGCCGCGGCGAACGCTCCGAAGCCCGCGTCAGACGCTTGCAATCCCGCGCGCTTGCCTCTAGGGTCCGCGACCTGTCGACAGGCCGCCATAGCTCAGTTGGTTAGAGCGCTAGATTGTGGATCTAGAGGTCCCCCGTTCGAGCCGGGGTGGCGGTACCAGTTGAGGCGGCGCGTCAGGCGCGCAGGCTGACCCCTTACGGCCCTTCCGCCCCCTTCGACCTTTCCGCGCCGAAGCCGGCCGCCCGGCCTCTTTCCGCGAACCCGTCGCCGGACGAAAGCCGGTCACGCGCCCGCCCCTCCCCTTTCGGTCGAGCGAAGCCCGCCGGCCGCCCTGCGAAGCCGGTCCCGGCGTCTCCGTCGAGACGGCGAGCGGCCCGAGCCGGCGTCCTTATGCTTTCCTTATGCGCGCGCCGTGCGTTCGCAATCGATTCCTGACCCGTCTTCGTCCGAAAGCTTCCGCCGACGCATCCGTCCCGGAGGCTTTCCGATGTCTGACTTTCTCTTTCTCGCTTCAGCCGTCCTCGCCATGCTCGGGCTCGCCGCCTATGCGCGCCTGCTGGCGCGGCTTTCGTAAGGGGCGCGCCATGATCGAGCCCCTCATCGGCCTTTCGGCGGCGCTTCTCGTCGCCGCCTATCTGCTCGTCACTCTCCTCCAGCCCGAACGTTTCTAGGGAGCGCTCCAGTGACTCTCGTCGGATGGCTGCAGATCGCGGCCCTCTTTCTCGTCGTGCTCGCGACGGTCAAGCCGCTCGGCCTTTATATGGCGCGCGTCTTTTCAGGCGAGCGCACCTTTCTCACGCCGGTCGTGAGGCCGCTCGAAACAGCCCTCTATCGCGTGGCGGGCGTCGCCGAAGGCGAAGAACAGGGATGGCTCGGCTACACGCTCGCCATGCTCGCCTTTTCGCTCGCCGGCCTCCTCGCGCTCTATGCGATCCTGCGGCTTCAATTCTACCTGCCGCTCAACCCGCAGGGGTTTCCCGGGGTCGCGCCGGGCCTCGCCTTCAACACGGCGGCGAGTTTTGTCACCAACACCAACTGGCAGAACTACGCCGGCGAGTCGACGATGAGCCACTTCAGCCAGATGGCCGGGCTCACGACGCAGAATTTCCTCTCGGCCGCGACCGGCGTCGCGCTCGCCGTCGCGCTCGCCCGGGCCTTCGCCCGCTCGAAGTCCACGACCATCGGCAATTTCTGGGTCGACCTGACGCGCGCGACGCTCTACGTGCTGCTGCCGCTCGCGGTCGTCGTGGCAATCGCCTTCGTCGCCATGGGCGCGCCGCAGACGCTCGACGCCTCGGCCGCGGCGACGACGCTCGAAGGCGCGACACAGACCCTCGCGCTCGGCCCGGTCGCAAGCCAGGAGGCGATCAAGCAGATCGGCACCAACGGCGGCGGCTTCTTCAACGTCAACGCCGCGCATCCGTTCGAGAACCCCACGGCGCTGTCCTGCCTCCTCAACATCTTCGCGATGCTGTCGGTCTCCGCGGCGCTCCTCTACGCCTTCGGCGAGATGGTCGGCGACCGGCGGCAGGGATGGGCCTTTCTGGCCGCCGTCGGCCTGTTGCTGATCGCCGGCGTCGGCGGCGTCTATCTCGCCGAGTCGGCCGGCGACCCGATCCTGACCGCGCTCGGCCTCGATCCCGCTCAAGGCGCCATGGAAGGCAAGGAGGCCCGCTTCGGCCAGTCGGCCAGCGCGCTCTACGCCGCCGTGACGACGGGCCTCTCGAACGGCGGCGTCAACGCCATGCTCGGCTCCTACACCGCGCTCGGCGGCCTCGTGCCGATGTTCCTCATCCAGCTCGGCGAGGTTTTGCCCGGCGGGGTCGGCTCCGGCCTTTATGGCATGGTCGTGTTCGCGATCCTGTCGGTGTTCGTCGCCGGGCTGATGGTCGGCCGCACGCCGGAGCTTCTCGGCAAGAAGATCGGCGCGCGCGAGATGAAATTCGCCATGCTGGCCGTGCTCATCCTGCCGCTCGCCATCCTCGGCTTTTCGGCGGTCTCGGCGACGGCGTCGTTCGGCGTGGCCGCGGTCGGCACGCCGGGCCCGCACGGCCTCTCCGAAATTCTCTACGCCTACACTTCGGCCGCCGGCAACAACGGCTCGGCCTTCGGCGGGCTGTCCGGCAACACGCTCTGGTACAATTCGACGCTCGGAGCCGCCATGCTGCTCGGCCGCTTCGCCTATGTGATTCCGGTGATGGCGATCGCCGGCTCGGTCGCGGCGAAGGCGAAGACCAGGCCCTCGGCCGGCACCTTCCCCACCCATACGCCGCTGTTCGTCGGCCTTCTCGTCGGCGTCATCCTCATCCTCGGCGGGCTGCAGTTCTTTCCCGCGCTCGCGCTCGGCCCCATCGCGGAACATTTCGCGACGCTGGCCGGCCAGACTTTCTGAGGCGCCTCCCATGACCACATCGCTCTCCCCCGCCGCCTCGCGCGCCGCAGGCGCAGGCCGGCGCGCCGCCCTGCTCGACCCCAAGATCCTCGGCCCGGCGCTTCGCTCCTCCGTCGCCAAGCTCGACCCGCGCCAGCTGGTGCGCAACCCGGTGATCTTCGTGACCGAGATCGTCGCAGCGCTGGCGACGGGCTTTTTCCTGCGCGACCTCGCGGCCGGCGCTGACGCCAAATTCTCGGGCCAGATCGCCGCCTGGCTGTGGTTCACCGTGCTCTTCGCCGTGTTCGCCGAGGCCGTGGCCGAAGGGCGCGGAAAGGCGCAGGCCGAAAGCCTGCGGCGCGCGCGCTCGGAGATGACGGCGCGCCGCCTGCTGAAGGACGGCGTGGGCTTCGAGATGGTCTCCGCGGCCGATCTCAGGGTCGACGACGTCATCGTCGTCGAGGCCGGCGAAATGATCCCGGCCGACGGCGAGGCGATCGAAGGCGTCGCCTCGGTCAACGAGAGCGCCGTCACCGGCGAATCCGCGCCGGTGATCCGCGAATCCGGCGGCGACCGCTCGGCCGTCACCGGCGGCACGCAGCTTCTGTCCGACAGCCTCACGATCCGTGTCGCCGCCGCGCCGGGCTCGGGCTTCGTCGACCGCATGATCGCGCTGATCGAGGGCGCGAAGCGGCAGAAGACGCCAAACGAGATCGCCCTGTCGATCCTGCTCTCGGGCCTCACCCTCGTGTTCCTGATCGCCGTCGTCACGCTCTGGGGCCTCGCCGGCTATTCCGGCGCGACCCCTTCGGTCACCGTGCTCGCGGCGCTGCTCGTCACCCTCATTCCGACGACGATCGGCGGGCTTTTGTCGGCGATCGGCGTCGCCGGCATGGACAGGCTCGCGCGCTTCAACGTCATCGCCTCTTCGGGGCGCGCGGTGGAGGCCGCAGGCGACGTCGACATGCTGCTGCTCGACAAGACCGGCACGATCACCTTCGGCGCCCGCATGGCGAGCGAATTCGCGCCGGCGCCGGGCGTCGGGGAAGAAGAGCTCGCCCAGGCCGCGCTGCTCGCGAGCCTCGGCGACGACACGCCGGAAGGCCGCTCGATCGTCGCGCTCGCGACCGGCGAGCATGGGCTTTCGGCCGACGGCGCGCGGCCCGAGGCCGTGATCCCCTTTTCCGCGCAGACGCGGCTCTCGGGCGCGGACGTCGGCGGCCATCGCCTGCGCAAGGGCGCGGTCGACGCCGTCCTGCGTTTTGCGGGCGTCGCCGAGGCGTCGGCGCCGCCCGCGTTCCGCCAGGCGGTCGAGCGGATCGCGCGGGCCGGCGGCACGCCGCTCGCCGTCTGCGACGGCGCGCGGCTTCTCGGCGTCATCCATCTCAAGGACGTGGTGAAGCCCGGCGTCAAGGAGCGTTTCGCGCGGATGCGCGCCATGGGCATCCGCACCGTCATGGTCACCGGCGACAATCCGGTCACGGCGGCGGCGATCGCGTCCGAGGCCGGCGTCGACGATTTCGTCGCCGAGGCGACGCCCGAAGACAAGCTCGCCTTCATCCGCAGGGAACAGGAAGGCGGCCGGCTGATCGCCATGTGCGGCGACGGCGCCAACGACGCCCCGGCGCTCGCCCAGGCCGACGTCGGCGTCGCCATGCAGACCGGCACGCAGGCCGCGCGCGAGGCCGCCAACATGATCGACCTCGACTCGAGCCCGACCAAGCTCATCGAGATCGTCGAGATCGGCAAGCAGCTGCTGATGACGCGCGGCTCGCTCACCACCTTCTCGATCGCCAACGACGTCGCCAAATATTTCGCGATCATTCCGGCGCTGTTCGTCGGCGTCTATCCGGGCCTCGCCGCGCTCAACGTGATGGGGCTGTCGTCGCCGAAGTCCGCCATTCTCTCGGCCGTCATCTTCAACGCCCTGATCATCGTGGCGTTGATCCCGCTCGCCCTCAGGGGCGTCGCCTACCGCCCGATCGGCGCGGCCGCGCTGCTGCGCCGGAACGTGCTCGTTTATGGCGTCGGCGGGCTCGTCCTGCCCTTCGCCGGCCTCAAGCTCGTCGATCTCGTCGTCGCCTCGCTCCATCTGGCCTGACCATGCGCAACCAGCTTCGCCCCGCCGTCGCCCTGACGGCCCTGTTCACCCTTCTCCTCGGCCTGCTCTATCCGCTCGCGGTGACGGGCGTCGCCGCCCTCGCCTTTCCGGACGAGGCGGCGGGCAGCCTGATCCGGCGCGACGGCCGCGTCGTCGGCTCCGCGCTGATCGGCCAGAACTTCACCTCGGAGCGCTATTTCTGGCCGCGCCCCTCGGCGACCTCGCCCGACCCCTATGACGCCTCCGCGTCCTCGGGCTCGAACCTCGGGCCGACCTCGGCCAGGCTGCGCGACGACGTCGCCGCGCGGATCGCGCGGCTCAGGAGCGCCGGGATCGCCGGCGAGATTCCGGCCGACGCCGCGACGGCCTCGGGCTCGGGGCTCGACCCGCATGTCTCGCCGGCCTTCGCGCGGGCGCAGGCCCCGCGCGTCGCGGCGGCGCGAGGCCTCGACCCGGCGCAGGTCGAGCGCCTGATCGCCCGCATCGAGGAAGGCCGGCTTCTGGGCTTCATCGGCGAGCCGCGCGTAAACGTGCTGCGGCTCAACCTCGCGCTCGACGCGCTCAGGCGCTAAGCTCGCCGCCGATGCCTGACGACCGCAGAGACGACGGACGACCCGATCCCGACCTGCTGCTCGCCGCCGCCGGGCGCCAAACGGGCGGCCGGCTGACCCTCTTTCTCGGCGCGGCGCCCGGCGTCGGGAAGACTTTCGCGATGCTCTCGCGCGCGGCGAAGCTGAAGGCCGAAGGCGTCGACGTGGTCGTCGGCCTCGCCGAGACCCATGGCCGCGCCGACACGGCGAGGCTGCTCGACGGGCTCGAGATCCTGCCGCGCCTGCGCCTTCCGCACAGGGGGCGGGAGATCGAGGCGTTCGACCTCGACGGCGCGCTGGCGCGCCGGCCGCGCGTCCTCGTCGTCGACGAGCTCGCCGCCAGCAATCCCGAGGGCGCGCGCCACCCCAAGCGCTGGCAGGACGTCGAGGAGCTGCTCGCGGCCGGCGTCGACGTGTGGACGGCGCTCAACATCCAGCACCTCGAAAGCCTCTCGGGCGTCGTCGCCGACATCACCGGCGTGAGCGTGCGCGAGCGCGTGCCCGACACGCTGCTGCGTAAAGCCGACGAGGTGACGCTGATCGACCTGTCGCCGGCCGAACTGCTCGACCGGCTGAAGGCCGGCAAGATCTATCTGCCCGAGACCGCGCGGCGGGCGGGCGAGCGCTTCTTCCGCCTCGGCAATCTGACCGCGCTGCGCGAGCTCGCCCTGCGCCGCACCGCCGACCGCGTCGACGACGACATGGTCGACTATCTGAAGCGCCACGCCATCGAAGGCGCCTGGGCGACGTCGGAGCGGCTCATCGTCTGCGTCGGCGCCGACGCGCGTTCCGAGGCCGTCGCCCGCGCGGCCGGGCGCATCGCCTCGGCGCTCAACGCGCCCTGGACGGCCGTGCATCTCGAACGCGCCGACCGCGAGCCGGCGGGCGCCGCCGAAGCGGCGCGGATCGACGCCGTGTTTCATCTCGCCGAAAGCCTCGGCGCCGAGACGAAGCGGATGTTCGCGGCCGACTTTGCGGCCGAGATTTTGCGGCTCGCCCGCCGCGAACATGCGACCCAGATCGTGGTCGGCGCGCCGCGCCGCCGCATCTTCCGGGCGCGGCCCTCGCTCGCGCGGCGGCTCGCGGCCCAGGCCGAGGGCGTCGCCGTCCTGATCGTCACGGAAGGGCGGGACGAAACGCCGGCCCCGCCGCCCGCGGCGCGGCGGCGTCTTGCGGTCGACTGGCGCGCGGCCGCGCTGGCGACGGCGTCGGTCGCCGCCGCCACGGCGCTCGGGATGGCGATCGAGCGCGTCATTCCCCTGCCCAGCATCTCGCTGCTGTTTCTTCTCGCCGTCGTCGGATCGGCGATCGGGGCGGGCTACGCCAGCGCGCTCCTCGCCGCGGTCCTGTCCGGCCTCGCCTATAATTTCTTCTTCATTCCGCCGGTCTACACCTTCACCATCGCCTCGCCGCACGAGGTGTTCGCCTTTGTCGTCTTCCTGATCGCGGCGTTCGCCGCCGGCGGCCTCGCCTCGCGCGTGCGCGAGCAGGCCGAGACGGCGCGGGTGCGGGCCGTGGCGTTGCAGTCGCTCTATGAATTCGCGCGCAGGCTGTCGGGCGCGGCGACCCGCGAGGCGGTGTTCTGGGCCGCCGCGGCGCAGCTCCACGCGAGCCTCGGCCGGCAGGCGGCGCTGCTCGCCCCGGCGGCCGGCGAGCTGAAGCTCGAGGCGGCCTGGCCGCCCGACGCCGACCTCGACCTCGCCGACCTGACGGCGGCGCGCTGGGCTTTTGAGCGCAACGAGGCGGCGGGGCGCGGCACCGGCACGCTGCCTTCGAGCCCGTTCCAGTTTCGTCCGCTCGCCGGCCCGAACGGCGTCGTCGGCGTATGCGGCCTGCGCCTCGACGGCCAGCGCGTCGACGCCGCCTCCGAGCGCATGCTGCTCGCCGTCGCCGACCAGACGGCGGTCGCGCTCGACCGGGCGCGGCTCGCCGAGGAAAGCCTCGCCCAGGCGTCGCGGCTCGAAGGCGAGGCGCTGCGCGCGGCGCTTCTCTCGTCGATCTCGCATGATTTGCGCACGCCGCTCGGCGTCATCACCGGGGCGGTGACGAGCCTGCGCCAATATGGCGAGCGCATGAGCCCTGAAAGCCGCGCCGACCTGCTGCTCGCGATCGAGGAGGAAAGCGCGCGCCTCAGCCGCTTCGTCGCCAATTTGCTCGACATGACGCGCATCGAGGCCGGCGCGCTCGACGCCCGGCGCGACTGGCTCGACGTCGGCGACGTCGTGCGCGCGGCCGTCGAGCGCGTCGCCCGCGCCTTCCCGGGCCTTGTCGTCGAGACGAGCCTCGCGCCCGACCTGCCGCCGATCCGCGGCGACGCCCTGCTGCTTGGCCAGGCGCTGTTCAACCTGCTCGACAACGCGTCGAAATATGGCGCCGGCGAGCCGGTGAAGATCTATGCGCGCCGGGACGGGGCGGAGGTGGCGATTTCGGTGACCGACGCGGGCAAGGGCGTTCCGGCGAAGGACCTCGAAACGATTTTCCAAAAATTCTTCCGCCGCGGCAGGCCGGACGGACGCACCCCAGGCGCGGGGCTCGGCCTTTCGATCGCGCGCGGCTTCGTCGAGGCGATGGGCGGGACCATCAGGGCCGAGAGCCCGGCGTTCCGCCGCAGGGGAACGCGTTTCACGCTGCGCTTTCCGGCTCCCGCGCCGCGCGACGGGGAGGCCGCCGGGCCATGAGCGCCGACCGCATCCTCGTCGTCGACGACGAGCCCCAGATCCAGCGCTTCCTGCGGCCGGCGCTCGTCGCCGCGGGCTATGAGGTCGTCGAGGCGGCGACGGGCGCGCAGGCGCTTGCGGCGGCTGCGACGAAAGCGCCCGACGTGGTGCTCCTCGACCTCGGCCTGCCCGACATGGACGGCAAGGACGTCATGGCCCGGCTTCGCGCCTTTTCGCAGGTTCCGGTCATCGTCCTGTCGGCGCGCGACCGCGAGAGCGAAAAGATCGCCGCGCTCGACCTCGGCGCGGATGATTATGTCGAAAAGCCTTTCGCCATCGGCGAACTGACCGCGCGCGTCAGGGCGGCGCTGCGCCGCCGGCTGCGGCAGGAAGCCGAAAGCGGGCGCGTCGTCGTCGACGGGCTCGAGATCGACACGCTGCGCCGGATCGTCAGCCGCGACGGCGCGGCCGTCAGGCTGACGCCGAAGGAATACGACCTGCTCGCCATGCTCGCGCGCAACGTCGGACGCGTCGTCACCCACAAGACGCTGCTGACCTCGGTGTGGGGGCCGGCGCATGACGCCGACCTGCATTATCTGCGCGTCTTCATCGGCCAGCTGCGCCAGAAGATCGAGCGCGACCCCGCGAAGCCGGCGATCATCCGCACCGAGCCGGGCGTCGGCTACAGGGTCTCAGAGTAGGCCCGGGCCACATTTCCGGCGCCTCGCGTCGTTCGCCCCCTGTGGCGTGGACGACCGGAGTCGAACCGACATGGCGCGCGCCCTTCCCGAATCCTCGTTTTGAGCGAGAGTCCGGTTCATCAGGGAGACGGATGTGAAAACGCGCCGGTTCGACGAGGCGCAGATCGTCGGCGCGCCGCGCGGGCAGGAGGCTTCGAGCCCGACGGCGGAGGCGGCGCGCCCGATCAGTTCCGCCGCACGGCCGCTCCCGCCAGCGAAACGGATCGGTTCTCATCCTCATGACGGCCGAAGGAACCGAGGAGGCGCCTCGCCGCGAACGCCGCGCGCCACGATCCCCGAGAATGACTGAAAATCAACATCAGCTGGTCGAATTGCCGCCGACGCTGCGATCGCCTGGCGTCGGCCGAGCCGTTGAAACAGGGTCGGGGGACAGGGACGGACGCTCGGCTCAGAACATGCCGTTGGCGTTAGCCGGGTTTGCAGGCATGGGCTGCAGGACGTCCCAGTGCTCGACGATCCGTCCATCGTGATCGAGCCTGAATATGTCAATCGCGGCATAGTCCTGGTCGCCAGGCCAGCGCTGCAGGCAATGCAGGACGACGAGGTCGCCTTCGGCCACGACCCGCTTGATCTCCACATGCTTGCCGGGCCACGCGTGGGCCATGCGCTCGAAATAATCGATGAACCCGGTCTTTCCGGTCGCGACATGCGGGTTGTGCTGGATGTAGTCGGCGCCGGCATGACGCTCGATGGCTTCCCGCGGTCGGGAGTCGTTGAACATCAACTTGTAGAAGTCGACCACGTTCGCCTTGTTGCGCTCGATCGCGTTCATCACGTCCTCCGGCTTGAGAGGGCTGCCGCGCTCCTGTCGACACATTGAGGCGGTCGACGTTTGCCGTGCTGCAAACCCTCGGTCACGAGGCGAGAGGCGTCGACCGGCCTGGCGACGCGGACTGCGGGCCCGCCAGCGGGCGGCCGCCGGAAAAGGCGAGCCGGGGATCAGGCGCCGGGGCGCGTCCGAGGCGGATTGACCGCCAGGATCCCCATGCTTGTGGCCTCGGCCGACCGCTTCGCCTCATCGTCGCGGCCAGACAGCGCCGCGACGTCAAGAAAGCCGGGGCTCTGCTCGAAGGACAGGCTGGCGCCGCCCCGTCCTGCGGATGCGCACATGCAACCGCGTCGCTCCACCCCAGCAACCTTAAACCACCCTCATCCATCGCAGATGAAGAGTTTCTCGAAGCGTCCGGTTTGCCCCTATTGCATCGCGAAAAAAACTTGCCATATCCTTCAGAATTGGCGTAATCCTCCAGTATCATCAATGACTTGAGTTAGATCAATATTTTATATCCCGTTTGGGATACGTTCCAGATGCTGTTCCTGGAGAGAAATCATGTCAAATCAAAAGGCTGATATGGGAGAATCTGCTATGGGAACGCCCGTGAATTCCCTGCAGGCTTTCATGGCCAATACGTTCGGCGGCGCCGCAGTGGCTGCGCTCAAGCCGGCCGGCGGATCGCCCGCGTCCGCCACGCCCGCGCAGGCGCAGGAGTTCCTGACGGATTCCTGGCAGCGCGGCGTTCTCTTTCTCGACGTGCTGCGCCAGCGGGGCAACGAACAGGAAGACATGGCCTCGCGCCCGATGGCGACGGTGCTGACCTTCGCGCACGAGATCATCATGAGCGGCCGGTCGCTGCCGCGGCCGATGAATTACTCCCTGTCGCGGATCCTCCTCCCCGAGGGCGTCACGATCGACCCGAAGAAGGCGCCCGTCGTCGTCATCGACCCCCGCGCCGGCCAGGGCCCCGGCATCGGCGGCTTCAAGACGGTGAGCGAGATCGGCGAAGCTCTGAAGAACGGCCATCAGGTCTATTTCATCGGCTTCGCCGCCGAGCCGGTCGAGGGCCAGACCTTCCTCGACGTGGTCGAGGGCCAGGTCGCCTTCTTCGAGCGGATCGCCGAACTGCATCCCGACGCGCCGAAGCCCTTCGCCATCGGCAACTGCCAGGCCGGCTATCAGACGCTGATGGTCGCCATGCAGCGGCCCGACCTCTTCGGCCCGGCGATGGTGGCGGGCTCGCCCATGTCCTACTGGCAGGGCGAGCACGGCAAGAACCCGATGCGCTATTCGGGCGGCCTGCTCGGCGGCTCGTGGCTGACCGCGCTGGTCAGCGATCTGAGCGGCGGCAAGTTCGACGGCGCCTGGCTCATCCTCAACTTCGACAACCTCAATCCCGCCAACTGGCTGTGGGACAAGCAATACCAGCTCTATTCCGAGATCGACTCGGACGCGGCGCGCTACCTGCAGTTCGAAAAGTGGTGGGGCGACTTCATCAAGCTCAACGGCGTCGAGATCCAGTACCTCGTCGACGAGCTCTTCATCGGCGACAAGCTGACCCGCAACGCGCTGACGACGCGTGAGGGCAAGTCGCTCGACCTGCGCAACATCACCTCGCCGCTGATCGTCCTGACCTCGCTCGGCGACAACATCAGCCCGCCGCCGCAGACGCTGGGCTGGATCCTCGATCTCTACGAGGACGTGGACGCGCTGCGCAACGACGAAAAGACCGTCATCTATTGCGTGAACCCGACGGTCGGCCATCTCGCGATCTTCGTCTCGGCCAAGGTCGGCGGGAAGGAGGACGAGGAGATGGTCCGGCTCCTCGACTTCCTCGACTGCGTGCCGCCGGGGCTCTACGAACTGGTCATTACCCCTTCCTCCGACGAGGAGACGAAGGCCGGCGGCCCGCCCTGGCTGACCAGGCTCGAGATGCGGACCTTCGACGACCTGCGCGCCTTCGGCCGCAACAGCGAGGACGACGACCGCGCCTTCGAGACCGTGAAGCGAATGAGCGAGGTCAACCACGCGCTCTACGAGACCTTCATGCAGCCCTTCGTGAAGGCCGTCTCGACCCCGCAGCTGACCGAAGCGCTCTTCAAGTACAACCCGCTGCGGCTGAGCTACGCCGCCTTCGCCGACGGCAATCCCTTCATGAAGAACGTGGCCAGGATGGCCGAGGACGCGAAGAAGAACCGCACGCCCGCGGCGGCGGACAATCCCTTCGTCGCGGCCCAGAACCAGATGACCGCCCAGATCGACACGGTCCTGAACGGGTATCGCGACGTCCGCGACGCCATGGTCGAGAAGACCTTCTTCGCCGTCTACGCCAATCCGGTCCTCCAGAGCTTTTACGGAGTCACCCGCGACTTCAAGGCGCGCAGCCTGCCGCCGCAAAGCCCCGAGGCGCTGGCCCGGATCGCCCGGCGGGCCGCGGCGATAGAGGCGAAGCGCGCGACCGGCGGCTTCAACGAGGCGCTGGTCCGGGCGGCGCTCTACGTCGCCTATGCCGAGCGCAGCTTCGACGACCGCGCCGCCGCCGTGGTCGCCGGCTTCCGCCGCAAGGCGATGCATCTCGACCTTCCCGCCTTCAAGGCTCTGGTGAAGGAGCAGTTCGAGATCGTCGCGACCGCGCGGGAAAAGGCGATCGTCGTGCTGGGCGCGCTCGTGCCCGGCGAGGACGAGCGCAGGCGGCTCCTCTCCGACCTGACCGCAATCTTCAGCGCCGACGGGGCCATCGCGCCCGCCGAGCAGAAGCGGATCGACGAGATCGCCGCGATCTTCGCCCGGGCGGCGGGCGCTCCCGTAGCGCGCCTCGCGCCTCCGTCCGACGGATCGGCGTCAATGCGGCGCCTCCAGGCCGCGCAGACCGAAACCTGAACCCGGTCCACAAGTCCGCGCGCGCCGCGCCGGGGCGGCGCGCGCCCGCCTACGGTTTCGGGAGACACCCCAAATGACCAGCTTTTCCAACCGGCTGATCGGTGAGCTGCGCGTTGGCGACGCCGCCTCGACGCAGCGGACGATCCATGCCGGCGACCGTCGCGCCTGGGCGACCGCCTTCGGCGACGCAGCCTCCGGATCGGGCGCCGACGCCGCCATCGGCATCGCCTCCTCGCTCCTCGCCGCGCTCGTCGGCGCTAAGCTGCCCGGGCCGGGCAGCGCCGTGCGCAAGGTCTCGGCGGAGCTCGCCGGCGACCTGCCGGTCGACGTGCCGCTGACCGTCGCGCTCACCGTCAAGGAGGTGCATGCCGCCGACGGGACCGTGACCCTCGCGGGCAGGCTGACCGCGCCGGACGGCGCGGTCGTCGCCGTCGCGACGATCCTCGCCCAGCCCGCCTCCGTGAAGACCACGGTCGAGATCGTCGACCACAGCCTCGACGCGCTGCTCGAACGGTGCAGGTCGCTGAAGCCGATGCCGACGGGCGTCGTCCATCCGCTGAACCCGGGCTCGCTCTCCGGCGCGCTCGAGGCCGCGGCCGCGGGACTGATCGTGCCGGTGCTCTACGGCCCCGAGGCGGCGATCCGCAAGCTCGCCGAGACCGCCGGGATCGACCTCGGCGCGACCAGGATCGTCGACACGAAGGACGAGGCGGATTCGGCCGCCCAGGCGGCGGCCGCCGCCGGCGCGGGCGAGCTGCGGGGCCTGATGAAGGGAAGCCTGCACACGGACATCCTGCTCCATGCCGTGCTCGCCAAGGAATCCGGCCTGCGCGCCGGCCGGCTGCTCAGCCATTGCGCGGCGATCTCGACGCCGAGCTACGGCCGGCGCATCTTCCTCACCGACGTCGCCCTCAACATCGCGCCCGACCTCGACCAGAAGCGCGACATCGTCCAGAACGCCATCGGCTTCGCCAAGGCGCTCGGGATCGAGACGCCCAAGGTCGGCGTGCTCGCGGCGGTGGAAGTCGTCCACAGCAGGATGACGGCCACCACCGATGCGGCGGCGCTCGCCAAGATGGCGGATCGCGGGCAGATCGTCGGCGGCCTCGTCGACGGGCCCTTCGACCTCGACGCCGCCGTGGACGCGGCCGCGGCGAGGACCAAGCATATCGTCTCGCCGGTCGCCGGCGTCGCGGACGTTCTCGTCGCGCCGAACATCGAGGCCGGAAACATGATCTACAAGGATCTTGTGTTCATGGCCGACGCCCAGAGCGCGGGCCTCGTGGTGGGCGCGCGCGTCCCGGTCATGCTGACGAGCCGGGCCGACGCCGCCGCGGCGCGTCGCTACTCCGCCGCCGCCGCGGCGCTCTACGCCGACGCGCTCGAGCGCGACCCCGACGCCATCATGCCCACGACCGCCGACTGATCCCCGGAGACCAAGATGACCGACGTCATTCTCGTCATTAACGCCGGTTCGACCAGCCTCAAGTTCGGCGTCTACGGCGCGGGGGCCGACCGCAAGCTCCCGCTCCTGCTCGGAGGCGGCGTCGACGGCATGTCGACCGCTCCGCATTTCAGCGCGGCCGCGCCCGACGGCAAGCCGATCGACAGCCACGACTGGGGCCAGGGCAAGGCGATCGACCACAAGACGGCGCTGTCCTTCGTCGTCGGCTGGGTCGAGAAGCACGAAGCGGGGATGAAGGTCGCCGCGGCCGGACATCGGATCGTCCTCGGCGGCGAACGCTACGCCGGGCCCATCGCCGTCACGCCCGACGCGCTCGACTATCTCGAATCGCTGACCAGGATGGAGCCCTCGCATCAGGCCTATGAGGTGCTGGGCGCCCGCGCCCTCGCCGAAGACTTTCCCGGCCTGCCGCAGGTCGCGGTCTTCGACTCCTCCTTCCACCGGACCATGCCGGAGGTGGCGCAGGTCTATGCGCTGCCGAGGGAGCTGCGCGACGCCGGCGTGCGGCACTGGGGATATCACGGCATCTCCTACGACTATATCAGCCGGCAGATCGCGCAGCGCGCGCCCAGGGCCCGGCGGGTGATCGTCGGCCACCTCGGCGGCGGCGCGTCCATGTGCGCCCTGCTCGACGGCAAGAGCATGGAGACCACGATGGCCTTCGCGGGCCTGACCGGCCTGCCGATGGCGAGCCGCTCGGGCGACGTGCCGGCGGACGTGATCTTCTACCTGATCGAGCAGGCGGGCTACGCGCCCAAGGATCTCGAAAGCCTGCTCTATCACAAGAGCGGCCTCCTCGGCCTGTCGGGGCTCAGCGAGGACATGAAGGCGATCCAGGACAGCAAGACCCCGGAAGCGAAGCTCGCCTTCGATTACTTCATCTATGCGATGCAGAAATACGCCGGCTCCTACGCCGCCGTGCTCGGCGGGCTCGACGCGCTGGTCTTCACGGCGGGGATCGGCGAACATTCCGCCCCGGTGCGCGCGGCGCTGTGCGCCAGGCTCGGCTGGCTCGGCGTCAAGATCGACGAAAAGGCCAATACGGAAAATGCGGTCATGATCTCGACCCCGGAGAGCGCGGTGTCCGTCTGGGTGATCCCGACGAACGAGGATCTCATGATCGCCCGGCACACGCTGGACATCGCGCTGCCGGCTTGAAGATCCGTCTGAACCCCGGCTGCAGGAAGGCCAGTGAATTCAATGAACGACGACAGATCTCCCCCCGCCCCGCCGAGCGAAGCCTCGCCCGCCCCTGCCGCCGCGTCCTCCGGCGGCAGGGGCAAGGCCGCGCCGCTTGGACCTGCGGCGATCGCGGCGAAGCTCAATGAACTTGGAGCCTCGGCCAGGGGCCTCACCAGCGCGGAGGCGGCCGAGCGGCTGAAGAAATACGGCCCGAACGCCATCGAGGCCAAGGACGAGCCGCTATGGCACAAGCTCTTCGGCTATTTCTGGGGGCCGATCCCCTGGATGATCGAGGCCGCGGCGCTGATCTCGCTGCTGCGCGCCGACTGGGCCGATTTCATCGTCGTCATGGGCCTTCTCATCTATAACGCCGCGGTCGGCTTCTGGCAGGACGCCAAGGCGGCCTCGGCGCTCGCGGCGCTGAAGAAGGACCTTGCGCTCAAGGCGCGGGCGATGCGCGACGGCGCCTGGGTCAGCGTCGATGCGGGCACGGTCGTTCCGGGCGACATGATCGACGTCTCGGGCGGCGAGATCGTGCCGGCCGACCTCCTGCTTGTCGAGGGGGACTATCTCTCGGTCGACCAGGCGGCGCTGACGGGCGAGTCGCTGCCGGTCTCCAAGAAGATCGGCGACAGCGCCTTCTCGGGCTCGATCGCCAAGCAGGGCGACATGAAGGGCGTGGCGACGGCCACGGGCGACGCCACCTTCTTCGGCCGCACCGCGAAGCTCGTCGCCTCGGCCGGGGCGAAGTCGCATTCGCAGAAGGCGGTCGTGCAGATCGGCGACTTCCTGATCATCCTCGCCGTGATCCTGGCCGCACTCCTCGTGAGCGTGCAGATCTACCGCGAGATGGTGGTCCCCGACGCCTGGACCTGGAGGACGGCCGGCTCGATCCTGCAGTTCGTCCTCGTCCTGCTGGTGGCCTCGGTCCCGGTGGCGCTGCCCGCGGTCATGTCGGTCACCCTCGCGCTGGGGGCGCTCGCGCTCTCCAGGCAGAAGGCGATCGTCTCGCGGCTGTCGGCGATCGACGAGCTCGCGGGCGTCGACGTGCTCTGCTCGGACAAGACCGGCACGCTGACCCAGAACCGGCTCACCCTGAGCGACCCGATCACCTTCAACGGCGCGAGGCCCGATGACGTGATCTTCGCCGCGGCGCTCGCCACACAGGCGAGCAGCCAGGACGCCATCGACCAGGCGGTGCTGAAGGCGGTCAAGGATCCGGGCAATCTCGACCACTACAGGCAGACCCACTTCACGCCCTTCGACCCGGTCAACAAGCGCACCGTCGCCACGGTGACCGACAGCGCGGGCAAGTCCTGGCAGTTCGCCAAGGGCGCCCCGCAGGCGATCGCGGCGCTGGCCAAGCTCGATCCGACCACCGAGAACGCCTACGACAGCAAGGTCCACGAGCTCGCGGGCCACGGCTACCGGGCGCTCGGGGCGGCGAGCTCGGACGACGGCGGCGCGACCTGGAAGCTGCTCGGCATCCTGCCGCTGCTCGACCCGCCGCGGCCCGACGCCAAGGAGACCATCGCCCGGACCAAGGCGCTCGGGCTCGAGGTCAAGATGGTGACCGGCGACGACGTCGCCATCGGCGCGCAGATCGCGACCCAGCTCGGCATGGGCCCGAACCTCCTGGCGGCGAGCGACGTGTTCCCCAAGGGCGCCGATCCCAACCACATTCCGACCGATTCCATCACCGCGGTGGAGAAGGCCGACGGCTTCGGGCGGGTCTTCCCCGAGCACAAATACGAGATCGTCAAGGCGCTGCAGCAGGGCGGTCACATCGTCGCCATGACCGGCGACGGCGTGAACGACAGCCCCGCGCTGAAACAGGCGGACTGCGGCGTCGCCGTCTCGGGCGCCACCGACGCCGCCCGTTCGGCGGCGGCGGTGATCCTGACCGCGCCGGGCCTCTCGACCATCGTCAGCGCGATCATCGAGAGCCGGCGGATCTTCGAGCGGATCAACTCATACGTCTACTACCGCATCGCCATGACCATCGCGATCATGGTCGTGGTGGTGGCCTCGAGCGTGGTTTTCAACATCCGGCCGCTGACGGCGATCATGATCGTGGTCCTGGCCCTGCTCGACGACATCCCGATCATGACCATCGCCTACGACCGGGTGCGAACGGCGAGCAGGCCCGTACGCTGGGACATGCACAACATCCTGATCTTTTCGATCCTGATGGGCGTCATGGCCACGCTGCAGAGCTTCGGTCTCGTCCTCGTCGGCATGGAATGGATGTCGAGCCCGACGCTTCAGGCCTGGTTGCCGCTCAACCACGTGCACCTGCAGACGGCGCTCTTCCTCCAGCTCGCCGCAGGCGGCCACATGCTGCTCTTCGTGGTGCGCACCCGCAGGTCGGTCTTCGCGCCGCCCTACCCCTCCTGGGAACTGGGTTCGGCGGTCGTGCTCACCCAGATCGTCGCGGTGCTGCTCTGCGCCTTCGGCGTGCTGGTGACGGCCCTGCCCTGGACGGTGATCGGCCTCGTCTGGCTCTACGTCATCGGCTGGACGATCCTGACCGACCTCGTGAAGCTCTGCTACTACCGGTTCGGACCGCCGTCCCGGGACGCCGCGGCGGCCTGAGCGCGGCCCCTCCGCCTGTCGCGGCGGGAGACTCGGGAAGGGCCGACGGCCGGTCCTTCCCCCGACCATTCCGGGCGGCCGGGCGACCAGCGACCGCCGGCGCAGGAAGCCGGCGGCGGCGGCTCTTCGTCCGACCCCCGTCGTCCGGCGCCGACCGCCGGGCTGATCCGCCACGCCGATCGCGGCGGCCAGGACCGCTCCACCGAGCATCACGCTGAACTACGCCGACATGGCGTCGAGATCACGATGTCGGGCCGGGGCGACGGCCGCCGCAGGCCGCCACATCGGCGGCTTCTGCAATCCCGTCCGGCGCCATTCCGCGCTCGACGTCATCAGCCCACTTCAGTTCGAGAGGCTGGCCGCGTAAAATCGCAAACGGCCTCCAATGTCTCGAAGCACGTTCAAGCCTCGCCAGGCCAGACGCATCGGCGCTTCCACACTCCCTGCTCGACGGGCGCTCGAAAATCGCGGCGGAGCTCGATTGCGACATCCGCCTCGAAGAACCTGCCTGCGAAAGGGGGGCCAACGGCGCCTCTGGTCCTTGGAAATGTTCGCGCGGCGACGGGGAGAGGCCGCAGCGCCACCTCGTCGAGACCCGGCTTGAGCGAGCGTCAGACCGGCTCCCAGCTGCGCCGTCGATCAAGGAGGCCGCGCTGGCATGCGGCTTCTCCCGCCACGCTCAACTCGCGCGTCATGTCCGCCAGCATTTGAGGACGACCCCAAACGACGTCCTCGAAAGACGGCGCACGACCTCGCGTCAGACTGACAACAAAGATCGTCGCGGCGATGGTGCGGGCGGTCGGACTCGAACCGACATGGATTGCTCCGGCGGATTTTGAGTCCGCTGCGTCTACCGTTTCGCCACGCCCGCATGGCTCGCTCCGATGCGTTAGCCCATTCGCCCGCCGCCCGCAACGGCGCAGGGCCGCGGCCGGCGTGCGTCGCCGCACAGATCGCGGGCCTGCGCGGGAGCACGCTTGCCGACGTCGAAGCCGGAAGGAAGCGAGCCATGAAGAACGCCGTCATCGTCGTCGCGACCAGCCTCGCGCTCGTCACCGGAGCCATGGGCGTCGAACTGGCGCGTCGCCAGCATTTTCTCCCGGAACCGCCCGCGCCCGCCGCGCCCGAGGCCGCCGCGCCGGCGGAGCCCGCCGCCCAGGGCCTTTTCGCGCAAGACGCCGCGTCCGCC